>PKER01000266.1 GCA_002919115.1 bacterium | reverse complement strand
TCGATGTAGCGCTCGAGCTCGGCGTCCCCGATCTCGGTGAACGTGCGCACCTCGAACCCGGCGTAGCGGTCGCGCACGCACACGGGCAGGACGCCGCCGATGTCGGGCACGTACGCGGTCACCGTCCCCGGGCCGGGCTGCGCCTCGCGCAGCCGCTCCACGCGCAGGGCCCCGGCCGACCAGTCGCCGAAGGCGTCGACCCACTCGTACCCGCGCGCCTCGCGGTCCTGGCAGAGCAGGTGGACGTCGTGGCCGAGCGCGGCCAGCGCGCGGGCGAGGCTCGCGTTGTAGACGTTCGAGCCCGTGCCGCTCAACAGGTAGCCGTGGAAGATGAGCACGCGCACAGCCCGCGAACCTACACCGCCCCTCCGGCGGCGGACGGCTCACGGGAGCGGCTGGGATAAGGTTCAGGCGATGCTGAACGACCGACAGACCTACCGCCTGCGGGCACCCGCGTCGGGCCGCGAGACGATCGCCGCGGTCGAACCGGACGGCGTCTACGTGGACCGCGTCACGGGCGAGGAGCTCGAGCCGGTCACGCGCACGCTGCCGCTGGCCCCCTCCGAGTCGGCGCTCCTGCGCACGCCGGAGAATTTGCGGCTGTGCTCGCGCTGCGAGCAGCTGATCGGCCTGGACGTCTCGGACTGCCCGTACTGCGGCAAGCGCCAGCTCCCCCTCGGCCAGCCCGCATGACGAGCGCGCGCAAGCCCGCTCAGCCCGGGGCTCACGGGACGCTGCGCCTGCGCGCAGCGCTGGCGGCGCTCATGCTCGCCCTCGCGCTGCCGCTGGCCGCGTGCGGCGGTGACGACGACGAGCCCGAGCGGGCGACCACGACCACGCCGACGCAGACCGAGGCCCCCGCGCCGACCACGACGACGACCACCGAGCAGGCGCCGGAGCCCGACGAGACCGGCGGCACGCCGTCGCCCGGTGACGAGGGCGGCTCGTCGGGCGGCGACACCGGCGGGATCACCCCCGGCGGCGGGAAGAACGGCTCGAAGCAGGGCGGCGGAGGTGGCAAGAGCGGGCCCGAGGCGTTCGACGAGTTCTGCGAGCAGAACCCGAAGGCCTGCGAGTAGCTCGCAAGCGGCCTCCCAGCCCGCGCGAGCGCGGCCGGTGGCCCGCGGGACGCGGTTACGATGGGCTTTCTGGACGTCCCGGCGCAACTAGGCGCCGGTCATCCGTGTTTTTGGACTTGATGCCGAGATCCACAACCAGCCGGCGGAGGCTCTCCGCGCTCGCGGGCGCAGCCTGCGCGTTCGCGCTCGCCCTGCTCGTCGGCCTCGCGACGGCCGACGCGGCCCCGGTGCGGATCCTCGGCCAGACGCCCAAGACCCCGCGCCCCAGCTGCCCCACCCCGAAGGGCAACAACGTGCCGAGCTACAAGCACTGCAGCGCCTACGGGCAGGTCACGGGCTTCCAGCGCGTCGCCGACGGCCGCAAGGGCCTCTACAAGGTCCGCCGAAACGGCCACATCGTCGCCTGGAGCGTGCGGCTGTCGAAGAAGCCCGACGATGCGGCGTACGAGATCTTCACCCGCTTCGGCGGGACCGAGCGCTGGGGCAACGGCCCCACCGCCGGGATCGCGGTCATCCGCAAGGTCAAGAAAAAGAAGAAGGCCTTCCGCCTGAAGCGGCGCTCGCCGATCGTCCAGCTCCGCCAGTTCTACGGGCAGGAGCCGATCTTCACGCTCGAGAAGCCGCTGAAGGTGCGCAAGGGCGACATCGTCGCGCTCTCCACGCCGACCTGGGTCAGCAACTTCGCCACGCAGGCCGCGGGCGCCAACCGCCCGCTCGGCGCCAACAACGTGTGGGTGGCGAGCCGCGCGGCCAAGAACTGCACGATCCCGGACTCCGTGCCGCCCGCCGAGCGGCCGCAGTGGTTCTTCGACCACACCTCGCCGCACATGAAGGTGGGCACGGACCGCAACTACGCCTGCGTCTACAGCCGGGCGCGCATCCTGTACCGCGCCTGGTTCGTCCCGGCGAAGGGCAACCGGGCGCGCGTCCTCGGCGAGCCGGCCGGCTGAGCCGGACGGGCTCGGGACCGCGAAAACGGCGCCCGCCGGGGCGCCGAGATCCCCTACGTACAATCAGCCGGCGGATGGCGGCGATCGAGGTCCGGGGGCTAGAGCGAGCGTTCCAGGGCGGCGTCAAGGCCGTGCGCGGCGTGGCCCTCGAGGTGGCCGAGGGCGAGATCTACGCGTTCCTGGGCCCGAACGGCGCCGGGAAGACGACCACCGTCCGCATGCTGACCACGCTGCTGCGGCCCACCGGCGGCAGCGCGCGCGTGGCAGGCCACGACATCGTGCGCGAGGCGCCCGCCGTGCGCCGCGCGATCGGCGTCGCCCTGCAGGAGGCGGCGCTCGACCCGCTCATGACGGGCCGCGAGCTCATCCACCTGCAGGCCACCCTCCATCGGCTCCCGCGCGCGGAGGCGCGCGCCCGGGCCGACGAGCTGCTCGCCCGCGTCGGCCTCGAGTACGCGGCGGACCGGCGCGTGGGCACGTACTCGGGCGGCATGCGGCGGCGGCTCGACCTGGCCAGCGCGCTGGTCCACGAGCCGCGCGTGCTGTTCCTGGACGAGCCGACGACGGGCCTCGACCCCGTGAGCCGCAAGACGATCTGGGACGAGGTGCGCGCGCTCAACCGCGCCGGCACGACGGTGTTCCTCACCACCCAATACCTGGAGGAGGCCGACCAGCTCGCTGACCGGGTCGGGATCATCGCCCAGGGGCGCATCGTCGCCGAGGGCACGCCGCGCGAGCTCAAGGCGCAGGTCGGCAAGCCGCACCTGGAGATCGCGATCGCCGACGGCGAGGTCGAGCGGGCTCGCGAGGTCGTGGGCCGGCTCGGCCGTGCCCTGCCGCCGAAGGACGGGCTGGTCCTGGTCGAGCTCGATGGCGGCGCGGCGCAGGTCGCCCCCGTGGTCCGCGCGCTGGACGAGGCCGGGATCGCGGTCGAGTCGCTGCAGCTCGTCGAGCCGACGCTCGATGACGTGTTCGTCGCCAAGACCGGGCGGCACCTGGAGGGCGACGGCGCCGGGGAGGCCGCCGGCGGCGCCGGCGAGGAACGGGCCGAGCAGCCTGCGGAGGCCTAGCCCTTGGCGGGGCTCGTCGCGAACGCGCGGGTGGTCGCGTCGCTGGGCGCGCGCTCCGTGCGCCAGACGTTCCGCCGCCCCCAGCTCGCCGCGCCGATCGTCGTCTTCCCCTCGCTGCTCCTCGCCGTCCAGACCGGGGGCGCGGGCGGCGCGGTCAACCTGCCGCAGTTCCCCGAGGTCAACGGCTTTCTGGACTTCATGCTGGCCGGGGCGATGATCCAGTCCTGCCTGCTGGCGGGCAACAGCGGCGGGATCGCGCTGGCCGTCGACCTCGAGATGGGGTTCACCGACCGCCTGTTCGTGGCCCCGGTCTCGCGCTACGCGATCGTGCTCGGCAGGCTCGCGGGCACGGCCGCGCTCGGCGCGATCTCGGCGATCTACTACGTCGTCGTCGGCCTGATCTTCGGCGTCACCTACGAGGAGGGCGTCGGCGGCGTCGCGCTCATGGTCCTCTGGGTGACGCTCGCCGCCGTCGCGTTCGGGTCGATCGCTGCGGCGATCGCGCTGCGGACGGGCCGCGCGTCCGTCGTGCAGGGGATGTTCCCGATGATCTTCGTGATCCTGTTCCTCTCGACCGCGTTCTTCCCGGCCGAGCTCATGCAGGAGCCGGCGGCCACGGTCGCGCAATACAACCCGCTGTCGTTCGTGGTCGCGGGCGTGCGCGACCCGGTGGTCTCGGTGGTGACCGGCGCGGGGGCGCTCAAGGCGTTCGCGTCGATCGCCGGCTTCGCAGCGCTCGGGCTCGGGCTGAGCGCGCTCGCCATGCGCAGGAGGCTGCGGCTCGGATGAACCCGGCGCTGGCGATCCACTGGCCGATGGTCGCCGTGCTGGTGCGACGCGCGATGAACGAGATCCTCCGCGTGCCCGGCGCCGCGATCCCGGGCGTGCTCGCGCCGACGATCTTCTTCCTCGGGCTCACCGCCGTCTTCGGGGAGCTCACCGAGCTGGGCGGCTTCGGGACCGACGACTACCAGAGCTTCATCATCGGGGTCTCGCTGCTGCAGGGCTCGGGCTTCACGGGCGCCGCGACCGGCGTGAACCTCGCGCGCGACATCGAGGCCGGCTGGTTCGACCGCCTGCTCGCCTCCCCCGCCCCGCGTCCCGTGATCCTCGCGGGCATGGTGATCTCGGCGGCGCTGCGCGCGCTGATCCCCGCGGCGGTCCTGCTCACCGTGGGCTTCGCGATCGGCGTGAGCTGGCCCGGGCCGTTTGGCCTCGCGCTCGCGATCGTGGGCGTGATGGGCCTCGCCACGGCCGCCGCCTGCTGGGGCTGCGCGCTCGCGCTGCGCTTCCGCACCCAGTCGGCGGCGCCCCTCATGCAAGCGGGCATGTTCGTGCTCGTCCTCTGCACCACCTCCTACGCCCCGCGCGAGCACCTGCAAGGCTGGCTGCACACGGTCGCCACGATCAACCCGGTGACCCAGGTGCTCGAGATGGTGCGCCAGGGCTTCCTCGGCACGGTCACCTGGCACGAGACCTGGCCGGGACTCCTCACGATCGCCGCGCTCGTCGCCGTGCTCGCCGCGTTCGCCCTGCGCGGCATGCGGCGGATGGCGGACTGACCGCCCGCGCGATCGAGGTTCTAGTCCAAAAGACGAGCGAGGTCGATCATCCGCGGGGCGGCCTGGACGCGATCGAGGCTGCTGGTCGAGGGGACGAGCAAAGCCGGTCGCGTGCGCTCGGCGCACGGTCGGTGCCGGGGCGGCGAGGCCCCGGTGTGCGCTCCCCGGGCGGCCGGCCTACTTGTAGCGGTAGGTGATGCGGCCGCGATCCAGGTCGTAGGGCGAGAGCTCGATCTTCACACGGTCGCCCGGGAGGATGCGGATGTAGTGGCGGCGCATCTTGCCCGAGATGTGCCCGAGGACCTCGTGGCCGTTGTCGAGCTTGACCTTGAACATCGTGTTGGGCAGGGCCTCGACGACCTCGCCCTCCATCTCGATCTTCTCTTCCTTCGCCATGCGGGCGACGAGCCTAGCAGCGGCTCCCTGCCGCGCACACCCCTCAGCGCCCTTCGAACGTGGCCTTGCCGGGCCCTTCCTCGAGGAACGAGCGGACCGCACGCTGCAGGTCCTGGGTCGCGAACAGGCCCGAGAAGGCGTCGGGGGTGATCTCGTCCGCGGCCGGCACGCCGCCCTCCAGGTAGGCGCGCACGATGCGCTTGGTCATCGCGTGCGCCCGCGTGGGCCCCGAGGCCAGCTCGCGCGCGAAGGCCATCCCCTTCTCATGCAGCTCGTCGTCCGGGAGCACGCGACCGATCACGTTCCAGCGCTCGAGCGTCGCGGCGTCGTACATGCGCCCGCCCATAACGAACTCGCGCGCACGCGCCGCCCCCGCCCGCTCGGCGAACCGCTGCGTCCCCCCGGCGCCCGGCGTGAGGCCGACCACGCGCTCCACCAGCCCGAAACGCGCGGACGCGGCGGCCCAGATCATGTCGCAGGCGAGCGCGACCTCCAGCGCGGCCGTGAGGCAGACCCCGTGGCAGAGCGCGAGCGTGGGGATCTCCAGCGCCTCGAGCCGGTGGATCGGGCCCAGCAGCGAGGGGAACCCGTCCCCGCGCTCGGCCGCCTCCTTGAAGACGTTCACGTCGACCCCGCCGCTCATGATCTCCCCCTCGGCCCGCCAGACCGCGGCCCGGGCGCTGGAGCGCTCCACCTCGGCGACGGCGGCGTCGAGCGCGTCGAACGCGTCCGCGCCGAAGAGGTTGAGCGGCGGGTTGGAGAGCGTGATGACGGCGACGTCGCCGTCGAAGCTCACGGTGATCGGAGGCATCCGCGCCTCAGGCGCCGGCCGCGCGGATCTTCTCCGCGACCGCGGCGATCTGACCCTCCTCCGCCCCGCGCGGGATCCACGGCAGCTTGAGCGGGTCGTTCTCGTACCGCGGGATCACGTGCAGGTGGAAGTGGAAGACGGTCTGCCACGCGGCCGGGCGGCAGGCGTTCAGGATGTTGAAGCCGTCGGGCTCGAGCGCGGCCTCCATGCGCCGCGCGAGCCGCCGCGCCGCCACGATCGTCGCCTGGAGGTCCTCGTCGCGGATCTCCATGAGGTCGGCCGCGTGGGCGCGCGGCACGACCAGCGCGTGCCCGGGCGTCGCCGGGTTGATGTCCATGAAGGCGACGGTCCGCTCGTCGGAGTCAACGATCTCGCCGGGCAGCTCGCCGGCGATGATCTTGCAGAAGATGCATTCGTCGGTCACGCCGAGAGCGTAATCACTCCGCGTCCTCGGGCGCGCGCTCCAGCAGGTCGCGGCCCAGGGCCACCACGTCCTCCCTGCTCGTCGCCTCCCCGGTGTAGACCGCGGCGCGCAGCTCGGCGATCAGGCGGCCCAGCTCCGACCCCTCCTCGATGCCGAGCTCCGCGGCGAGCTCGTCCCCGCGCAGGGGCAGGTCGGGCGGGCCCTGGCGGTGCCAATCGAGCGCGGCGGGCATCACCTCGCGGACGAGTTTCAGGTGCGCCTCGATCATCTCCGGGGCGGCGACGGCGCCGCTGCCCCGCGCGGAGAGGCGGTCGGCGACCGTGAGCAGCGTGACGTCGGGCGCCACGTCCCCGCAGCGGGCGAGGTAGTCGTAGATCGCGCGCCGCGAGAGCGGCCGCTCGTGCACGAGGAAGCCGAGGTGCAGGTGGTGGCGCACCAGGCCCTGCACGTAGCGGGTGAGCGCCCGGCTCGCCTTGAGCCTGCGCAACAGCTCGCCGGCGATCCGGGCCCCGACGCGGTCGTGCCCGATGAACGTCACGTACCCGGAGTGCTCGCCGCGCGTGGCCGGCTTGCCGACGTCGTGGAGCAGCGCGCCGAGGCGCATCGCGACGGCCCGGGTGAACTCGTCGGCGAGGGGCTCCGCCAAGAGCTCCCGCGCGCCATCGGCCGCCTCGCCCGCGAACCGGTCGAGGTCCGCCTGGACGGCCACGGCCTGCCGCAGCACCTCGAGCGTGTGCCCGAAGACGTCGAGGTGGTGGTTCGGGTTCTGCCCCACCCCGCGCAACAGCGCGATCTCGGGCAGCGCCGCAGGGAGCGCGTCGAGGGCGTCCAGAAGCTCGATCCCGCGCGCAGGGTCGCGCCCCGCGAGCAGGTGCCGCAGCTCGGCGAGCTGCCGCTCCCCCGCGGGCTCGCCCGCGCGCGACGCCTCCGCCCTGCCGAGCGCGATCGTCCCGGGCTCGATCTCGAACCCCAGCGTGGACGCGAACCGCGCCGCACGCAGGATCCGCAGCGGGTCGTCGGCGAAGCTGCGCTCGCTGACCGCGCGCACGACGCCCGCCTCCAGGTCCCGCCGCCCCCCGGTCGGGTCCACGAGCTCGCCGTCGGGGCCCGCGAGCGGCGCCGCGATCGCGTTGATCGTGAAGTCGCGGCCGCCCAGGTCCTCCTCGATCGTCTCGCCGCGCAGGCGCGTGACGTCCAGGTGCCACGCGTTGCGCGGCGCCACCGCCCGCCACGTGCCGAACTCCTCGGAGAGCGGGAACGCGGCGCCGCCGCAGGCGCGCGCCACCGCCCGCGCGTAACGCTCCTCGGTTCCCGGTTCCACCGCGAGGTCGACGTCGAGCACCTCCCGGCCGAGCAGCGCGTCGCGCACCGCGCCGCCCACGATCCAGACGCGCTCCTCGCCGGCGAGCACGTCCCGGGCGACCGCGACGGCGGCTGCCTCGCTGAGGCGGCTCGCGCTCATCCGGCCTCGCCGCCGACGTACTCGCGCGGGACCCTCGCGGAGATCCCGCACGTGATCTCGTAGTTGATCGTCCCGAGCACGCGCGCGATGTCCTCGGCCGACTGCACCTCCTCGCCCTGGCGGCCGATGAGCACGACCTCGTCGCCGGGCCTGACCGTGGTCTGCGGGCCGAGGTCGACCGTCAGGTTGTCCATCGAGATCGTGCCCGATACCGGGTAGCGCCGCCCGCCGATCAGCACGTCCACCCGGTTGGAGAGCCCGCGCCGCCAGCCGTCCCCGTAGCCGATGGGCACGACCCCAACGTAGGTGTCGCGCGGCGCCCGCCAGCTCCGCCCGTAGCCGGCCGAGGCGCCGGCCGGGAAGAGCTTCACGTCGGCCACGTAGCTGCGCAGCTCGAGCGCCGGGCGCAGCCCGTGCTCGGCCGGGTCCACCCCGAAGGGGTCGAGGCCGTAGACCGCGATCCCGCAGCGCACCATGTCGAAGTGCGACGCCGGCTCACGGAAGACGGCGGCGCTGTTGGCGGCGTGCACCGTCACCTGCGGGTGGGACGCGCGCACGCGCTCGGCGAGCGCGGTGAAGGCCGCGAGCTGCCGGGGGAAGTACTCGTCGCCGAGCTCGTCGGCGGTCGCGAAGTGGGTCCAGAACCCCGCGAGCTCGAGGTGCTCGTCGGCCGCGACCGCGTCGCAGAGCGCGAGCACCGCGTCGGGGTCGGAGTCGCCGAGGCGCCCCATGCCCGTGTCGTACTTCACGTGCACGCGGGGCCGCACGCCCAGCGTCCGCGCGCGCTCGGAGAGGAACGCGCGAAAGCCCTCGCGCCACATCGCCACCTCGGAGCCCGCCTGCAAAGCGACGTCGGCCTCCGCGCGCGAGAGCGCGCCGACCGTGAGGATCCGCGCGTCCGGCAGGGCGGCGCGCAGCTCCGCCGCCTCGGACGCCGTGGCGACCGCGAGCGCCGTTGCGCCGCCGCGCACCGCCGCCTTCGCGGCCGGCACCATGCCGTGCCCGTAGCCGTCCGCCTTGACCACGGCGCAGAGCTCGACCCCCGGGCCGACCAGCTCGGCGAGGAGCGCGCAGTTGTGCTCGATCGCCCCGAGGTCGATGCGCGCGACCGCTCGCTTCATGGCCGCCGCAGGCCCTCCGCCAGCGCGGCGACGACGTCGGTCGCGATCACCGACTCGGCGCTCCCCACCCGCCGGGCGGCGATCGCGCCCGCGCGCTGAT
>PKER01000088.1 GCA_002919115.1 bacterium | reverse complement strand
GCGCACGTTATCCGCGACGGTCGCCGTGAAGATCGTCGGCCGCTGCGGCACCCAGGCGATCCGCCGGCGCCACTCGCGGGGATCGACCTCGCGCAGGTCGACGCCGCCGCAGAGGATCCCGCCGCGGTCGGGGTCGGCGAACCGCATGAGCAGCGCGGCGAGCGTGCTCTTGCCGCTGCCGGAGCCGCCCACGAGCGCGACCGTCTCGCCGGGCGCGAGCTCGAGGCTCGCGTCCCGCAGGACGGGCCGGTCGCGCCCCGGATAGGAGAAGCTCACCTCGCGCACCATGATCCGCTCGAGCGCGGGGTCCGGGCACGGCCACGGGCGCTTGGGCACCTTCACGGCCTCGGGGAGGTCGAGCACCTCGAAGATCCGCTCCGCCGCCGCCATACCGTCGGCCGAGGCGTGGAACTGGGCGCCGACCTGGCGCAGCGGCATGTAGAGCTCGGGCGCAAGCAGGAGGATGGTGAGCCCCGCCTCGAGCCCGAGGTTGCCCTGCGCGAGCTGGATGCCGATCGTCGCCGCGACCAGGGCCGTGCCCATCATCGCGAGCAGCTCGAGCACGAGCGCGGAGAGGAAGGCGACGCGCAGCGTCCGCATGGTCTCGCGGCGGTAGCGGTCGCCCGCGCCCACGATCGTCTCGACCTGGGCCTCCGCGCGGCCGTGCGCGCGCAGCGTCGCGAGCCCCGAGACGACGTCGAGGAAGTGGGCGGAGAGCTTGGAAAGCACCCGCCAGCGCGCCCGCGTCCGCCGCTCCGCGAGCTTGCCGATCAGGATCATGAAGACCGGGATCAGCGGGAAGGTCCCGGCGAGGATCGCCGCCGACTCGAGGTCGCGCGGCAGGGTCCAGATCAGGATCACCGGAGGCGCGAGGGCGGCGAGCGCCACCTGCGGCAGGTACTTGGCGAAGTAGGGCTCGAGCGCGTCGACCCCCTGCACGGCGGTCGCCGCCAGCTCGCCGCGGCGCTCGCCCTGGAGCGCCCCGGGGCGCTTGAACAGCAGGTGGTGGACGAGCTGCCGGCGGAGCTCGCTCATCACCCGGGCGGCGCCGATGCGGCCGGCGCTCTCGAAGCCCGCGGCGACGATGCCGCGCCCGACCGCGACCGCCGCGAGCCAGAGCAGCTCGCCGGTCAGGTCGCCCAGGCCCTTGCCGCCGAGGAACGCGGCCGCGATGACGTGGGCGAGGAGCGTCGCCTGCGCGACGATCAGGCCCAGCTCGACGGCGCCGAGCGTGACCGTGACCGCGAGGTGCCGCTTGGCGGCGCGGCTCGACCGCGTCAGCCGTCGGCGCGCGGCCCCCGCGCGGTCACGGTCGGTGCTCTCACGACCCCGTCGCACCGGTGGGCTCCGCCTTGCCAGCCTTGCCCGTCTTGCCCGTCTTGGTCCGCTCCTCCTCCCGGCGCGCCGGCTCGGCGTACTTGCGCTCGAGGAGGTCGATGGGCGTGCGCACGTCCCCGAAGTCCTCGGCGCCGACCCGGGCGCGGAACACCCAGTAGGTCCACGCCTGGTAGGCGAGCACCACCGGCACCAGGACCAGGGCGACGATCGACATCACCGTGAGCGTGTAGTCGCCCGAGGAGGCCTCGGCCAGCGGGATGCTGAACGCCGGGTCCGTGCTCGAGACCATCGCCGCCGGGAACAGGTCGGCGAACAGCGCCACGAAGAGGAGGACGATCCCCGCGCTCGTCGCGGCGAACGCCTTCCCCACCCGCTCCCGGGCGAGCAGGGCGGCGGCGACGAGAGCGGCCGCCGCGCCGGCGGCGAGCACCGCCGAGACGGCCTCGACGCCCCCGCGGTCGGCCTGGTTTGCGATCGTCCACGCGAGGAAGGCGATGCCGAGCGCCGCCGCGACGGGCGCGGAGCGCGCGGCGAGCCGCCGGGCCCGCGCCTCGACCTCACCCTTCGTGCGCAGGGAGAGGAAGAGCGCGCCGTGCGCGAGGAAGATCGCGAGCGTCGCCAGGCCGCCGAGCAGCGCGTACGGGCCGAGCAGGTCGAACAGCGTGCCGGTGTACTCGCCGTCGGGGCCGATCGGCACGCCGTCGACGATGTTCGCCCAGGCGACGCCCCACAAGAGGGCGGGCACCGCGCTGCCGCCGATCAGGGCCCACTCCCAGCGCCTGCGCCAGGCGGGGTCGTCCCGCTTGCCCCAGAACTCGAAGGCGACGCCGCGCAGGATCAGCGCGCCGAGGATCAGAAACAGCGCGAGGTAGAAGCCGGAGAACAGCGTCGCGTACCAGACCGGGAAGGCCGCGAAGGTGGCGCCGCCGGCGGTGAGCAGCCACACCTCGTTGCCGTCCCACACCGGCCCGATCGAGTGGATCACGGCGCGGCGCTCGGCGTCCGTCTTCCCCGCGGCTCGCAGCAGCATCCCGACCCCGAAGTCGAAGCCCTCGAGGACGAAGTAGCCCAGCCACAGGACGCAGATCAGGACGAACCAGAGGCCTTGCAGGAAGCTCACGTCGGGCATCACGCCACCTCCTAGTAGGCGAGGGCGAGGTCCGGCTCGTCCCGCTTGGACGGCTTCTCACCCTCTGGGTCGGGGCCCTTGCGGGCCTTCTGCAGGAAGATCCGGCCGCCGATCACAGCGAGCACGCCGTAGAGCAGCGTGAAGCCGATCAGCGTGATCGCCACCTCGGCCGTGCTGACCGAGGGCGAGACCGCGTCGCTCGTCTTCAGCATCCCGAAGACGACCCAGGGCTGGCGGCCCATCTCGGTGAAGGTCCAGCCGGCGGTGTTGGCGATGACCGGCAGCGCCGGGACGAAGAGCGCGAGCTTCAAGAACCGCGGCGACGTCTCCAGCCTGCGCCGGCGCAGCAGCCACCAGCCGTAGAAGCCGATCGCGATCATCGCGACGCCCGCGCCGATCATGGCCCGCCAGGTCCAGTAGGCGACCGCGACGATCGGCGCGTACTCACCGGGCCCGTACTTCGCGCGGTACTCCTCGTTGAGGTCGTTGATCCCCTTGACCTCGGCGTTGAAGTCCAGCTCGCTGATGAACGAGAGCAGGCCGGGGATCTCGATGTTGCGCTTCAGGCCCTCGGGGTTCTGCTCGAAGTCGCCGACGGCGAACAGCGAGAGACCCGCGTTGCGCTTCGTCTCGAAGACGGCGTCGGCCGCGGCCATCTTCATCGGCTGCTGGTCGGTCATGAGCACGCCGTTGAAGTGGCCGACGATCGCCGTGGCGAGCGAGGCGACGGCGAGGACCGGGATCGCGGTCCGCATGCAGCTCTGGAAGATCGCGGTCTCGTTGCGGCGCAGCAGGTGGTAGGCGGAGACCGCGATGATCAGCGTCGCCGCCGTGATCAGCGCGCCCAGGATCGTGTGGACGAAGGCGTAGATCGCGGTGTTGTTGGTGAGCACCGCCCAGATCGAGGTCAGCACCGCCTTGCCGTCCTGGATCTCGTAGCCGACCGGGTGCTGCATCCACGAGTTGGCGGCGAGGATGAAGTACGCCGAGAGCGCCGTCGAGCCGGCGACCAGCCAGATCGTCGCCAGGTGCACCTTCCGCGGCAACCGGCCCCAGCCGAAGATCCACAGGCCGAGGAAGGTCGACTCGACGAAGAACGCGGCGAGCGCCTCCATCGCCAAAGGAGCGCCGAAGATGTCGCCCACGAAGCGCGAGTAGTTCGACCAGTTCATGCCGAACTGGAACTCCTGGACGATGCCCGTGACGACGCCGAGCGCGAAGGAGATGAGAAGCAGCTTGCCCCAGAACTTCGTGGCGCGCAGCCACTTCTCGTCACCGCTGCGGTGCCAGCGGGTCTGGAAGTAGGCGGTGAACGCGGACAAGCCGATCGTCACCGGCACGAAGAGGAAGTGGAAGACGGTGGTGATCGCGAACTGCCACCGCGCGAGCTCTAGCGAGTCCATGATGGGAGCCAAGCTACGCCCGCGATCTCACCCCCATCTCGGGGCGGACTCCCTGACCGGACTACGTAGCGACCACGTAGTGCCCCCTGTGGTGGGGTGGCTAGGTTGGGTCGGATAGCTGCCAGCTACCAGCAGCCAGCTACCAGCAAGTGCCCCGGCGTTGCAGGTTCAGGTCTGGAAGCTGGCAGCTGGCAGCTGGCGGCTCACCGCTCAAACGCCCCGATATCGCACTTCCCCTTGCGCTTGCGGCCGCGCTGGTCCTTCTTCAGGCAGTTCTGGCCCTTGTCGATCGCCGGGCTGCCCGCGAGCAGCGGCAGGGTCTCGGTCGGGCCGCCGTAGTTGCCGAGGGCGCCGAGCTTAGGGTCGAGGGGAGCGCCGGACTCCCCGGTGATGTCGCTGCCCGTGCTCGCGCAGGTCCCGTCGCCCAGCAGGTTGTGGCCGAGCGACGTGTTGCTGGCGCCGCCGCAGTCCTCGAAGTCTCCGGTGTCGCCGTTGACGTGGTTGCGGGCGACGATCGAGTTGCGGTACTCGACGTCGTAGCCGTGGTTGTAGATCCCGCCGCCGCCGTAGTACGCGCCGTTGCGCGCGACGGTGCTGTTGAGCAGGGTCACGTCGTCATAGGCGTAGATCCCGCCGCCGTAGGAGTAGCCGTAGTTGCGGGAGATCGTCGAGTTGCGGAAGATGGCCGGCGAGTACACGTACACGCCGCCTCCCTCGTCGCCGGCGTGATTGTTCGAGATCGTCGTGCTCTCGACGATCGCGGGCTCATCGACGCTGTAGACGTAGAGGCCGCCCCCGTCGTCGCCATAGGAGTAGTTCCCCGAGATCGTGCTGCGGGTGATCTTCGCCGACTGGGCGTCGAGGTGGATGCCGCCGCCGTAGCTGTACGCGGCGTTGTCGCGAACCACGGTCCGGTCGATTACGACGACGCCGTCGTCCGTGTACACCCCGCCCGTGTAATCGTCGGCCCGGTTCCCGGCGATCACCGAGTTGCGGATCTCCAGCCGGCCGTCCGCGTCGAAGTAGATCCCGCCGCCGTAGTCGTCGACGTCGTTGTCGAGGATGCGGCTCTTCAGGACCTTCAGGTTGCCGTAGCGGACGCCGATCCCGCCGCCGCTGTAATAGGAGTAGTTGTCCTCGATCGAGACGCCCCGCAGGGTGAGCGTCCCGCCCTCGGCGCTCGACTCCTCGGCACCGACGCCCGCGCCGTAGTACTCGCTGGTGTACGCATCGGCGTTGCGCATCGTCAGCTTCGCCACCGTGAGGTTCCCCTCGACGCGCTCGAGGATCCGCTCCTGCAGGACGTTGCCGTTGCCGTCGATCGTCGTCTTGGCGCGGCCCTTCCCACGGATCGTGAGGTTGCCGCGCGAGTCGAGGTCGCCGTCGGCGTTCTCGTCCTCGCCCGTCCCCGGGATCGAGAGCTCATATACGCCGCGGCCGAGCACGATCACGTCCCGGCCCTTGCCCCGCGGGCAGCCGCCGAACTTCTTGTCGGTGTTCGCCGCCTGGACCGCCTCGCGCAGCGAGCACTTCTTCGGGCCCGTGCCGAACTCGTCCTTCTTCGTCGTGACCTTGATCGTCGCAGCGCTCGCCGAGCCGGCGCCCGCGACCGCCACGACGCAGGCCAGCAGCGCACAGCGGAACCAACGATGCATGAGTGCGTCCCCCTCAGTGGGTCGAGTACTGAAAGTCGCGGCATCCTTGCGGTAGGGGCGGCGCTTGTCAAGTGAACTGGCCGCGTATTGGTGAGTCGGTCGCCGGTCGCCGGTCCGGCGACCCAAGCGTCACCGGTTGAAGACACGTGCGCCGCGCGCCTGCTGGTTGCGCACAGCCGCGGCCCACGCAGCTGGCAGCTGGCAGCTGGCAGCTGGCGACTACCAGTGAATCCCGCGCATCAGGTACGCGAACGCGAGCTGCTGGCGCGTCGCCTCGTCGGCTGCGGCCTGGTCGGCCTGGGCTTGCTCCTTGCGCTCGCCGCGCGCCGCCGCCGAGTCGGGGAACAGGTGGTAGGCGCTGTTCAGGATGTAGTCGACCGAGCGCGGGTTGATCGCGTAGAGGATCTGGCCGAGGTTGCCGAGCGGGGTCGCGATCCGCTTCGGCTTGTACATGATCGCCTCGCAGATCATGTCCGCCGCCTCGTCCGGCGTGATCGTCGGGAAGCGCCGGTACATCTTGGTCGGCGCGATCATCGGCGTGCGCACGAGCGGCATGTGGATCGTCGTGATGTGCACGTTGTCGTCGTAGATCTCCGACGCGATGCACCGGGAGAACGCGTCCAGCGCCGCTTTGGAGGCCACGTAGGCGGAGAAGCGCGGCGTGTTGGTCTGCACGCCGATCGAGCTGATGTTGATGATGTGCCCGCTGCGCCGCTCGCGCATCACCGGCAGCACCTTCAGGATCAGGCGCACCGCCCCGAAGTAGTTGAGCTGCATGGTGCGCTCGAAGTCGTGGAAGCGGTCGTAGGAGAGCGCGATCGACCGGCGGATCGAGCGCCCCGCGTTGTTGATGAGCACGTCGACGTGGCCGTGCTGCTCGAGCGCCTCGGTCGCCATGCGGTCGATGTCCTCCATGTCCGCGAGGTCGCACCGGTGGATGTAGGCGGTGCCGCCGCCCGCCTCGATCTGCTCCTTGGTGGCCTCGAGCTTCTCGGGCGTGCGCGCCACGAGCAGGACGATCCCGCCCGCGTCGGCGATCTTGAGCGCGGCCGAGCGGCCGATCCCCGACGAGGCCCCGGTGACCATCACGACACGCCCGCGCACGGCCTGCTCGAGCGAGGTCGAGCCCTGGATCTTGCGCGCCATGCGCACGACCTCGTCCGGGATCTGGTTGCCGATGATCTCGGTGATCCCGCCGATCACGCCGCGCCGCCCGCGCGCCGCCCCGACGAGCGTGCGGTCGCGGTAGAGGTCGGGGTCGAGGTGGCGCTCCCAGTAGTCCCAGAGCTTGCCCGCGTACGCCTCGAGCGGCGGGACCGAGATGTCCGTGCCGGCGAGCACGGCCTGCGTGCGGCGTGAGTCGAACCGGGTGGGCCAGTTGACGTAGACGAGGACCTGCGGGGGAATCCCGAAGTCGGCGAGCACGCGCTCGGCGGCGAAGCGCAGCAGCGGCACGCCGCTGACCAGCGCGCGGATGGCGGGCTCGAGCGCCTCGGTCGCCGCCGCCGGCACCTTCACCGTGGTCTCGGGAGCGTGCGCGGCGCGGGCGAAGATGTCGATGACCTCGCCCGCCGTGTGCGGGCTCGGGTCGGTCAGGTGGAACGTCTGCCCGTCGAGGCCCTCGGTGTGCGCGATGTGGTCCATCGCGCGGACCACGAAGTCGACCGGCACGATGTTCACCTCGCGCCCCTGCACGCCCAGCATAGGCGCCCACTGCGGCACGGCTTTGCGGATCCGGCGGATCAGCTTGAAGAAGTAGTAGGGGCCGTCGACCTTGTCCATCTCGCCGGTCTCGGAGTTGCCGACGACGATCCCCGGCCGGTAGACCCGCCACGGCCGCTTGCACTCGTAGCGCACGACGCCCTCGGACTCGTGCTTCGTGCGGAAGTAGGGGTTCGTGTCGAGGCCCTCGGCCTCCTCGAACATGTCCTCGCTCCAGACCCCGTCGTAGAGCCCGGCGGCGGCGATCGAGCTGACCATGTGGACGCAGCCGGCCTCGACCGCCTCGGCGAGCTCGACCATGTGCCGGGTGCCCTCGACGTTCGCGACCCGCTGCGTCTCTGCGTCGGCGGTCACGTCGTAGATCGCGGCGAGGTGGAAGAGGTGGTCGACCTGGCCGCGCAGGCGCTCGACGTCCTCGTCGCTCACGCCCAGGCGGGGCTGCGAGAGGTCGCCGATCACGGGCACGACCCGGTCGGGGTCAGCGCCCCAGCGGTTGAGGAGCTCCTCGAGCCGGCCGCGCGAGCCCTCGCGGACGAGCACGTAGATCGTGCCCTCGCGGCGCAGGAGCAGCTCGACGAGGTTGCGCCCGATGAACCCGGTAGCGCCGGTCACGAAGTAGCTCAACGCCTCTCCTCCTCGATCTGAAGCCGCTTTCCCTTACCCGGTGCGTGCGCTGACCCTACACTCCCTGTATAGGGCGAAGCGAAGGAACGCGCGAGTGTCTTTCCGCATCACGCAGGACCCAGGCGACCCCGGCTCAGACCGGGTCTCGTCAGGGCACCTCGGCGGCGCCGAAAGCCATCTCGAGCATCGCCTCTTGCGTGACGGTGTCCAGGTGATCGCGCGCGGCACGCTCGTGTGCCCGGAGTGCGACCTGCCGTTGCCTTCGCACCCCGCCGTTGGGGCCGCCCAGCCGATTACGTGCTCGTGGTGCGGGCATACCGCGCCCGCGCGCGAGCTACTGCGGATCGATGCAACCGGCGCTCCGGCGAGCGCCGCCCGGCTCGTAGCCCGCCTGGGGTAGGGGCCGTTCGGGACGGCGCCGCTGGTCCGCGGAGAGGTCTGTGAACTGCCCTGAACTGAAGAGGAGCCTGCGAGAAAGTGACGCGCGGAGCGCGCAAACCATGCAAGTCATACACTCAGCTCGATAGCTGTGATTGGCGGGTGCTGACCGATGACTGACGAGGGCATTGTCGAAGTGCAAATGCCCCAGATGGGGGAATCCGTCACCGAGGGGACGGTCCTCGAATGGCACGTCGCCGAGGGGGAGGCGATCAACGAGGGCGACACGCTCGTCGAGGTCTCGACCGACAAGATCGACGCCGAGGTTCCCGCTCCCGCCTCGGGCGTCGTCACCGAGATCCTCGCCCAGCCTGACGACACGGTGAAGGTGGGCCAGGCGCTCGCCCGCATCGCGCCACAGGGCGCGGAGACAGGCGACGGCGCGCCCGCCGCGCCCGCCGCGGAGGAGAGCAAGGACACCGCCTTCGTGGAGGCGGGCGGCGAGGGCGACGCCGACATCGGCGACCAGTCGGCCCCGTCGGAGGCCGCGAAGCCCGGCGAGGTCACGACCCCCCTCCCGGACGCCGGCGAGCCCGGCGAGACCATTGAGATCGCGATGCCCGAGATGGGCGAGTCGGTCACGGAGGGCACGATCCTCGAGTGGCACGTCGCCGAGGGCGACGTGGTCGCCGAGGGCGACACCGTGGTCGAGGTCTCGACCGACAAGATCGACGCCGAGGTTCCCGCTCCCGCCTCGGG
>PKER01000056.1 GCA_002919115.1 bacterium | reverse complement strand
CCCCGCCGAACCGCGGGAGGGGATGGGCCGGCCCCTACACGGAGCGCTGGTAGGCGCCCACCGCGCGGAGCGCGAACCAGCCGCAGAGCAGAAGCACGACGACGAGCAGGCCGGCGCGGGCGGCGATGAACCCCCAGTCGCCGCCCTCGAGCACCGCGGTGCGGCTCGCCTCGATCGCCCAGTTGAGCGGGTTGAAGTCGGCGGCCGTCTGCATCCAGCCCGGGATCAGGTCCTTCTGCATGAACGCCGTCGAGATGAACGTGAGCGGCAGCTGCACCGCCGACAGCAGCGCGATCAGCGACTCCTCCTTGCGAATGTAGAGCGCGAGCCCGTTGGAGAGCGCGCCCACGGAGCAGCCGAGCAGCACCGCCATGACGAGCATCACGAGCACGCCGTCGACGCCGCCGGGGAAGCTCGCCCCGATGATCAGCGCCAGGGCGATCATGATCAGCGACTGGACCAGGATCACGACGGCGCTCTGCATCACCTTGCCGGCCACCAGCGCGGCGCGCGCGAGCGGCGAGACGAGCAGGCGGTCGGTGACGCCCCGGTTGAGGTCCTCGATCATCCCCATGCCGCCCCAGCTCGCGCCGAAGAAGGCGGTCATGATGATCACGCCCGGCACGAGGAAGTCGACGTAGGAGCTGGTCTCGAACCCGGGGATCTCGACGACGCTCTGGAAGAGCTCGCCGAAGAGCAGCAGCCAGATGATCGGCTGCATGAGGGTGACGGCGATCCACCAGGGCTGCCGCCACAGCGCGAGCAGCTCGCGCCACATCATGTAGGTGCCGTGCCTGAGTGCGAGTGCCATCAGCGGTCCTCCTCTCCGCTTGAGTCGCGGCTCGCCTCGGCGTCGGCCTCGGCGAACGCGCGGCCGGTGTAACGCAGGTAGACGTCGTCGAGCGACGGGCGCGAGACGGTCACGGAGGCGACGCTCACCGACGCTGCCTCAAGCGCGGCCATCACGCTCGGCAGGGCCGTGGCCCCGTTCCCGACCCGGGCGCGCAGGACCGTGCCCTCGACCAGGACGTCGCGGACGTCGGGGACGCCGTCGAGCAGGCCCGTCGCGGTCCCGTTCTGCGCCGGCTCGGCGAGCTCGACGTGCACGGCGTCGCCCTGGAGCTCGCCCTTGAGCGCCTCGGGCGAGCCCTGCACGACGATCCGCCCGCGGTCGACGATCGCGAGCTGCGAGGCGAGCTCGTCTGCCTCCTCGAGGTAGTGGGTCGTGAGCAGGATCGTGAGGCCCTCCTCGGCGGCGAGGCGCCGGATCTCCTCCCACATCGCGGCCCGCACCTCGGGGTCGAGGCCCGTGGTCGGCTCGTCCAGGAACAGGACCTTGGGCCGGTGGACGAGCGCCACCGCGATGTCGAGGCGGCGCTTCATCCCGCCGGAGTACCCGCGGGCGACCCGGTCGGCCGCCTCGGCGAGCCCGAACTGCTCGAGCAGCTGGTCGACGCGCCGGCGCAGCTCGGGCGCGGGCATGCCGTGGATGCGGCCCTGGAGGATCAGGTTCTCGCGGCCCGTGAGCTCGCCGTCGACGCCGGGGTTCTGGGCGACGACGCCGATCGCGCGCCGCACCTTGGCGGCCTCGCGGGTGACGTCGAAGCCCGCGACCCGCGCCGTGCCCGAGTCCGGGGTGGAGAGCGTCGTGAGGACCTTCACGGTCGTCGACTTGCCCGCGCCGTTGGGGCCGAGCAGGCCGAACACCGTGCCCTCGGGGACGCTGAAGCTCACGCCGTCCAGCGCCTGGACGTCGGGGGGATATCGCTTGGTGAGGCCGTCAGCTTCGATTGCGTTCACTACAGCCTTTCCTCCTGCCTTCGGGGATGGTAACCTTTAAGCGCTAAATATCTTAGCTCGAAGGATAAAATAATGCAACGTCGAAATAAAGAGGAGCTCGTGTCCGCGCTCGGTGAGGCCTTCAGGGCCGCGCAGAACACCAACCAGGTGTTCGACCAGACGGTCACCCGGTGCCTCGGCATCAACCAGACGGACCTGCTCGCCATGGACCTGCTGGAGCGCAAAGGGCGCATCACGGCCGGCGAGCTCGCCCGCGAGATGGGCCTCACGACGGGGGCGGTCACCTCGGTGGTCGACCGGCTCGAGCGCAAAGGCTACGCGCAGCGGATCCGGGACGAGGCCGACCGCCGGCGCGTGCTGGTCGAGCTCACTCAGAAGGCGCGCGAAGAGGTGGGGAAGATCTTCGGCCCGCTCGCGGAGGACTGGCGCGAGTACATGTCCCGGCGCACGACCGCCGAGCTCGAGCTGATCCTCGATTTCATGCGGGGTGCCAATCAGCTGGTCGTGTGCCATGTGCAGCGCGTCATGGGCGGGGACGGGAGAAGGCCCGCAAGGTCAGACCGCGCCGGGCGCGAGAAGTAATCGCCCGGCGCGGTGATGGCGGAAGCGAACATACGTTCGCATACCGTCCGGACGGAACAGTCCTCCCGCGGCTGGGGTCCGCCGGTGCCGTGATTGGGGGCTGCGCCCCATTGCGGCCGGGCAGGCGCGGGCTATCGTCTGCGCTTTCGTGCTCACGAGGCAGGGAGGTCACTTGGCGAAAGGTGGTGTTCGGTTCGGGGCGGCGGTGCTGGCGCTTTGTGCCGTCGCTATCGGCTCGGCGCTGGTCATGGCGCAGGCCGCGTCGTCCCGGGCGGCGTATGAGGCCGATCAAGGCGCTGCGTTCGACGAGCGGTATGCCGACCGCATGGAGCGATGCCGCCAGCCCGCGGCGAAGGCCGCCAAGCGAGCCCGGCGGGCCGCCAGGCAGCTGAAGCGCGCCGAGCGCCAGGCGCGCAAGGCCGAGAAGCGCTACCGGCAGTCCAAGACCAACGGCGCCGCGCGCAAGCTCACGCAGGCCAAGCGCAAGCTCAAGCAGGCCCGCAAGCAAAGCCGCAAGGCGAGAAAGCGGGTGAAGCGGGCTCGCGAGAACCGCCGGAGATGCATAGCGCAGCTCAAGCGCACCCTGGTCACCGTCGAAGCAGGCGCCGCCCATAGCTGTGGGATCCGCGCGTCGGGCCAGGCCGTCTGCTGGGGGCGTAACGCCGACGGTCAGCTGGGCGACGGGACCTCCGAGGATCGACTTACGCCGGTCCCGGTTCAGGACCTCACGGACGCCGTGGCGATCACGGTCGGGACGTACCACTCCTGTGCCATCCGCGAATCGGGCCAGGCGGTGTGCTGGGGCTCCAATCGCTACGGCAGGCTGGGAGATGGGACCACAGAACCTCGGTCAGCTCCGGTCCCGGTCGAGGGGCTCGATGACGCGGTCGCGATCTCCGCCGGCGAGTGGCACACGTGCGCGATTCGCGAGTCGGGCCACGCGGTCTGCTGGGGGCAAAACCTGTACGGCCAGCTGGGCGACGGGACGAACGAAGAGGAGCGCCATACGCCGCACCCGGTCAAGGATCTCGAAGCAGTCGCGGCGATCTCCTCGGGCACCATTCACACCTGCGCGATCGGCGGCGAATCGGGCCGGCTGTGGTGCTGGGGCGCGAACGGCAACCGCCAGCTCGGCGACGGGACCAACGAACAGCGCAACCAGCCGACCGAGGTGATCGCCGGGGTGAGGGACGTCGCCGCCGGAGCGGTGCGAACGTGCGCCATTCGCACGTCGGGCGAGGCCCTCTGCTGGGGCAACAACGAGGCCGGGCGCCTCGGGACCGGACATGAGGATCGGCATATCCCGACCCCGACCCCGGTGGTCGGCCTCGCCGATGCCGCGATGATCACCGTCCGTGGATCGCACGCCTGCGCGATCCGCACGTCGGGCCAAGCGGTCTGCTGGGGATCGAACGCCTCCGGCCAGCTGGGCGATGGCACACAGGAGGATCGAACCGGCCCGACCCCGGTCCACGGCCTCGATGACGCCGCGCTGGTCTCCGCGGGTTCGTCCCACACCTGCGCGATCAGCGCGCGGACGCTGCGGACGCTGTGCTGGGGCAGCAACGCCTCCGGCCGGCTCGGCGACGGATCCGGCGAGGATCACCTGACGCCGACGCCGATCCGGCACTGAGGCAGCGACGATCAGGAGGTTGAAGGGAGCGCGGAGCCGGACGGGGCGGCCTAGTCGCGCGCGACCAGTGAGCTGACGACGGCCTCGTAGAAGCCGTCGCCCATGGCGCCCTCGGTCACGGTGACGTTGGGGAAGCGGGAGAGCGCGGCGCTCAGGTTCTCGTCGTTCGCTGGGCCGTTGGCCACGCAGAAGAAGCGGCCCACCGATGGCGCCGACTCCAGGTCCTCGATCGAGTCGCCGATCGCGATGCACTCCTCGGGCGCGTAGCCCCGCGCGCGCCGGTGGAACTCCACGCCGCCCGCCTTGCTCGCGCCGCCGGGGACCAGGTGGTAGGCGTGCGCGCGGCCCTCGACGCCCTCCATCCGCCGGCCGATCGCCCCGTTGTCGAGGAAGCGCAGGTCGTCGTAGCCCAGCTCCCGGATCAGGGCGTTGGCCTCGTCGACGTCGACCTTGCCGCGCATGAGCAGCGAGAACTCGCGCCCGTGGTGCCAGGGTTCGTGCCACTCGAGCCGCCCGGCGAAGCGCTCGAACAGCGCGTCGGCGACGCCGGCGGCCAGCAGCTGCTCGGCGGGCGTCCCCTTCTCGTTGGGCTGCCAGCTGCCGGTGAGCAGCGTGCGCTCGCCGTCGATCATCACCGCGCAGCCCGCCTCGTAGATATAGGAGGTCTGGCCGAGCAGGCGCGCGTCGGCCATCACCTGCGCCTCCTTGCGGCCGGACATGATCACGACCTCGACCCCGGCGCGGTGGCACGCCTCGAGCGCGCGTGCCTGCCGCAGCGAGAAGTTGCCCTCGGGGTCGCGGAAGAGCGAGCCCCCGGGGCCGAGCAGGGTGCCGTCGAGGTCCGTGTAGACGCAGCGGATCGCCATGCGGCGCCCAAACCTAGCCGCCCGCGCTCGCGATGGGCGCCAGGCGCCTACAGCGCGGCGCGCGAGTCCACGCTGCCGCGCGCCGCCCACTCGGCGAGCGGGGGCCGCTCGACGAGCCGCGCCCCGGCGCGCTCCGCGACGCCGTCGGGCACCTCCTCGACGCGCTGGAGCAGCGCGGCGGCGACGTCGCGCGCCATCTCGCCGAGGTTGCGCAGCGACTGGTTCGGGTTGCGGCGCACCCCCAGGTCCACCTGCGCCATGCGCTCCAGGCCGAGCGCCGCGACGAGGTCCACGATCATCGCGATCTCGACCCCGTAGCCGGTGCAGAACGGGATCCGCTCGAAGGCCCAGCGGCGACCCGCGCACTCGCCGGCGAGCGGCTGGCGGAACGCGGCTGCCTCGGGGAAGAAGAGCTCGAGCAGCGGGCGCGCGGTGAGCTCGGTGACGCGCCCGCCCTCGCCGCGCAGCTCCGTGCCCCCGACGATCAGCGGCCGCTCGTAGGTCGCCTTGGTGAACGCGAGCGCCTCGTCGAGCAACAGCGGCGCGAGCAGCGCCACGACGTGGGCTGCCTGGAAGTCGTAGAGGTCGGAGTCGACGAAGCAGACGAGCTCGCCCGTGCAGCGCGACAGCCCGCGCCACATCGCATCGCCCTTGCCGAGCGCCGGTCCCGCGTCGGGCAGGAGCTCCTCCTCGCGCAGGACCTCGGCGCCGGCCGCGCGCGCCGCCGCCGCGGTGTCCGTCCCGCGCGAGCCGTCGATCACGAGCACCTGGTCCACCAGCCCGAGCTCGACGAGCTCCATGACCTGTTCGACGGTGCGGCCCGCGAGGTCGCCGGTGTCGCGCGCCGGGATGCAGACGGAGACCGGCTCTCGCTTGGCCTCGAGCGCCGCCTCGGCCGAGAACTCGGAATGGTGGTACGTCGCTAGCATCGGCAGGCCCATGGGCGAGGCTCGGCCAATGCTATTGACGGCTCGCGACCTGGAGATCGACCTGAGCGGCTCGCCCCTCATCGTCGGCGTGGTCAACGCGACCCCCGACTCCTTCTCGGACGCGGGCAGCACGCGCTCGCTGGGCGGCGTGCTGAAGCGCGCGGAGGCGCTGCTTGAGGCGGGCGCGGAGGTGATCGAGGTGGGCGGCGAGTCGAACGTCTCGAACCGCCCGCCGGTGAGCGTCGAGGAGGAGTGCGAGCGCATCGCCGCCCCGGTGGAGGAGATCGCGGGCTGGGGCGTGCCGGTCGCGATCGACACCTACAAGCCGCCGGTCGCCCAGGTGGCGATCGAGGCCGGCGCGCGGATCGTGAACGACATCAGCGGGTTCGCCGACCCCGGGATGGCCGAGCTCTGCGCGCGCACCGGCGCGGCCGCGGTCATCGTGCACACCGAGACCCCGCCGAAGGTCTCGCGCTGGGACCCGGACCTCTACCCGGACGGGGTGGTCGCGCACGTGCGCCGCTGGCTGGCCGACGCGGCAGCGCGGCTCGAGGCCGCGGGCGTTCGCAAGAGCTCGATCGTGCTCGACCCGGGTCCCGACTTCGCCAAGACCCCCCGGCAGACCGTGGAGCTGCTCGCCGGGCTCGGCGAGATCGTCGGCCTTGGCTACGCGGTGATGCTCGCCTCCTCCCGCAAGGACTTCATCGGCGCGCTCACCAAGCGCCGCCCCTCGGAGCGGCTGGGCGGCTCGCTGGCCGCGGTCGCCCACGGCGCCGCCGCCGGGGTGCACATGCTGCGCGTCCACGACGTGCGCGAGACGCGCGACTTCCTCACGGTGCGCGCCGCCCTGCGCGACCCGGAGTCGGTCGACCCCGCGCTGCGCGTCCCCGAGGAGGTGCGGCGCGAGCGGCCGGCCGAGCGCTACGAGACCCGGCTGCGCGTCTAGTGGCCGCGGCGCCCGAGTCAGGCACGCGCATCGACCGCGCCTGGCGCAACGTGATCGCCCTGGGCGCCGACGACGGCCGCCTGGTGGCGACGAGCTTCGAGGAGCCGCGCCCCGCGGTCACCGTGCCGTTCCCCCGCGACCTGGAGCCCGCGCTCGCCGACGCCCTGCGCGAGGCCGGGATCAAGCGCCTCTACGCGCACCAGAACGAGGCGCTCGGCGAGGCCGCCCACCGGCACGTGATCGTCACGAGCGGCACGGCCTCGGGCAAGTCGCTCGCCTTCAACCTGCCGGTGCTCGAGGGGCTCGCGCTCGACGACCACGCGCGGGCGCTCTACCTCTACCCGATGAAGGCGCTCGCCCAGGACCAGGCGCGCAAGCTCGCCGAGCTGCGCCTGCCGTTCCTGCGCCACGCGATCTACGACGGCGACACCCCGCGCGAGGACCGGCCGCAGATCCGCCGCCGGTCGAACCTGCTGCTCTCCAACCCGGACATGCTCCACGTCGGCGTGCTCCCCCACCACAAGCGCTGGGGCGACTTCTTCGCGAACCTGCGCTGGGTCGTCGTCGACGAGGCGCACACCTACCGCGGCGTCTTCGGCTCGCACGTCGCGAACGTGCTGCGCCGCCTGCGGCGCGTGGCGCGGCTCTACGGCTCGGACCCGCGCTTTCTGCTCGCCTCGGCGACGATCGCGAACCCGCAGGAGCTCGGCGAGCGCCTGGTGGGCGAGCCGGTGAGCGTGGTCGGGGAGGACGGCGCGCCGCGCGCGGGCAGGCGGATCGTGATGTGGAACCCGCCGGTGATCGACGAGGCAACGCAGAAGCGGCGCTCGGCGCTCTCGGAGGGCGCGGAGCTGCTCGCCGACCTGGTCTCCGAGGGCCTGCGCACGATCTGTTTCCTGCGCTCGCGCAAGGGCATCGAGCTGATCCAGCGCTTCGCGCGCCAGCGCCTCGAGGAGCGCGGCCAGGGCGAGCTGGCCGAGCGGATCGCGCCCTACCGCGCCGGATACACGCCGCAGCAGCGCCGCGAGATCGAGGCGCGGCTGATGGCGGGCGAGCTGCTCGGGGTGGTCGCCACCGACGCGCTCGAGCTCGGCATCGACATCGGCGAGCTCGACGCCTCGATCTGCGTGACCTTCCCCGGCACCGTCGCGAGCCTGCGCCAGATGTGGGGCCGCGCGGGCCGGCGCTCGGAGGGGCTTGCGATCTACATCGCCGGGGAGGACGCGCTCGACCAGTTCTTCTGCCGCCACCCCGAGGAGTTCCTCGGCCGCCCGGTCGAGGCGGCGATCCTCGACCACCGCAACGAGCGCATCCAGGCCGGGCACGTCTTAAGCGCCGCCTACGAGATCCCGCTCGGCGGCGCCCCGCCCCAGCCGGGCTCCGCCGACGACGAGATCCTGGGCGAGGGCTGGCGCGAGCGGGCCGACGAGCTGGTGTCCGCCGGGCAGCTGCGCCGCTCGCGCGACGGGCGCTACCTGCCGCGCGGGCCGGGCTTCCCCGCGGGCGAGGTGGCGCTGCGCTCGGCCTCGCCGGACGCCGTCGCCGTGGTCGACGTGAGCTCGGGCGAGATGCTCGGCCTGGTCGAGGCCGAGCGCGCGTTCACCACCGTGCACCCCGGCGCTGTCTACCTGCACCTCGGCCGCTCCTACGAGGTGCGCGAGCTCGACCTGGAGGCGCGCCGCGCGATCGTCGAGCCCTTCGACGGCGACTGGTACACGCAGCCCAAGAAGGAGACGATGGTCTTCATCGAGCGGATGGGCGAGCGCACCGAGCGGCTCGGCTGCGAGCTCAACTTCGGCGAGGTCTCCGTGACCGAGCAGGTGATCGCCTACCAGCGCAAGCGGCTCGCGGACCACGAGGTGATCGACCTGGTCGGCCTTGAGCTTCCCGAGCAGAACTTCCCGACGCAGGCGCTCTGGTACGTGCTCCCCGACGAGCTCGCCGGCCCCGCCGCGCTGCCGCCCGACGTCCAGCTCGGCGCGCTGCACGCCGCCGAGCACGCCCAGATCGCGGTGCTCCCGCTGCTCGCGATGTGCGACCGCTGGGACATCGGCGGGCTGTCCACCAACGTCCACTTCCAGACCGGCCGGCCGACGATCTTCATCTACGACGGCCACCCGGGCGGCGTGGGCATCTCCCGCCGCGGCTTCGAGCGCTTCGACCGGTTGGTCGGCGACGCCGCCCGGCTCGTCGGCGAGTGCCCGTGCGAGCGCGGCTGCCCCTCGTGCGTGCAGAGCCCGAAGTGCGGGAACCTGAACGAGCCGCTCCACAAGCAGGGCTCGCTGGAGCTCATGCGCGGGATGCTGGCGGCCGCCGACCGGTGATCGACTTTCCTCGTCTCCCGGACCAGCAACCTCGATCACGAGCGCACCCCACCGCCGCGATCGAGTTTGCTCGTTTCCTCGACTAGAAACCTCGATCACGGGCGCAAGCTCGCGGCCCTGATCGACTTTTCTCGTCTGGTGGACTAGAAACCTCGATCACGTGACTACGGCCGTGCCGGACAACCGCCCGCCCCAGATCGCCGTGATCGGCAGGGGCACGTCGGACGAGGAGGCCGAGGCGCTCGCCGAGGAGGTGGG
>PKER01000158.1 GCA_002919115.1 bacterium | reverse complement strand
CCTAGGCCGCGGCGCCCGCCCGCTGGCGCTCGAGCGCGCGGGCGATGCGGGCGACGCCCTGGCCGATCCGCTCGGGCGGGACGCTCGCGAACGAGAGCCGCAGGGCGTTGCGGCCGCCCTCGATCAGGAAGTCGGGCCCTGCGACGAAGCTCACGCCCTCGTCCTTCGCGGCCTCGAGCAGCGCAGGGGTGTCGGCGTCCTCGTTGAGGGTGAGCCAGAGGAAGTAGCCGCCCTCGGGGACGACGAACTCGGCCTCGGGAAGGTGCTCGCGCAGCGCCTCGACGAGCGCGTCGCGGCGGTCGCGCAGCGCCCCGTTCACGAACTCGACGTTGCGCTCGAGGCCGCCGGAGCGGCAGAGCTCCCAGACGATCGACTCGGCGAGCATGTTCGGCGAGATGTAGGTCTCGTTGGCGCGCTTGGCCAGGCGGGCGATCCCGTCCGCCGGCCCGGCGAGGTAGCCGATGCGGACGCCCGGGCTCACCGTCTTGGAGAACGAGGAGGCGTGGATCACGCGGTCCGCCTGGTCGAGCGAGAGCATCGTCGGGCGCTCCTCGCCGCCGAAGCGCACGAGCCGGTACGGGTCGTCCTCGAAGATCAGAAAGCCGTGCTCGGCCGCGAGCTGGACGAGCCGCTCGCGCTTCTCCACCGACAGCGTGCAGCCGGCCGGGTTGTGGAAGTTCGGGATGATGTGGGCGAGCTTCACCGGTCCGCCGGCGAGCGCCTTCTCGAAGGCCTCGACGTCCACCCCGTCCGACTCGAGCGGCACCGGCACGAGCTCAACGCCGGCGCGCCGGAAGAGCAGCAGGGTGCGGTCGTAGGTGGGCTGCTCGACGATCACGCGGTCGCCCGGCTCGAGCGTGTGCTGGAAGAGCAGCGACGCCGCCTCCATCGAGCCGTTCGTGACCATCACCCGCTCCGCGTCGATCCCGTGCAGCTCGGCGATCCACTCGGCGAGGCCGGGGTGGCCGCGCCCGGTCCCGTAGGAGAGGGCGCGCTGCCAGTCCTCGGCGAGCGCGGTCGCGGCCGCCTCGCGCACGGCCTCGGCGGGCAGGATGTCGGCGCTGGGCGCGCCGCGGGCGAAGGAGATCACGTCAGAAGCCATCGGCGCGCCAGTTTACTTCCGGGCCCCTTCCGGCTCCGCGACGCCCTCCGGGCGCGCGCCGTCGGCGCTCGGGCGCCCGTTGCCGCGCAGGCTCGGCGTCGCGAACTCCGGGTCGAGCGGCTCGCCGCGCGGGGCGACGTTCTCGACCAGATGCCCCTCGAGCGAGACCCGCGGCAGCACGCGGTCGAGCCAGCCGGGGACCCGCCAGGCGCGGTCCCCGAGCAGCGTGACCACCGCGGGCGCGATCACGAGCCGGACGAGCAGCACGTCGATCAGGATCGCGAGGCCCAGGCCGAGGCCCATCATCTTCCCGATGATGTCCGGCTGGGTGACGAAGGCCAGGAACACCGAGGCCATGATCAGCCCGGCGAAGAGCACGACCTTGCCGATCCGCGCCACGCCGTGGATCACCGAGTCGCGCGGGGTGTCGCCCTCGTTGTAGGCCTCGTGGACCCGGGAGAGCAGGAACACGTTGTAGTCCATGCTCAGCCCGAAGAGGATCGCGAAGAGCATCACCGGCACGAACGAGACGATCGGGACGTTCGAGTCGGCCCCGATCAGGCTCGCGCCGATCCCGTCCTGGAAAACCGCGGTCACGACGCCGTAGGCGGCGGCGACCGAGAGCAGGTTGAACACGGCCGAGACCAGCGGGATCCACAGCGAGCGGAAGGCCATGATCAAAAGCAGCACCGAGAGGCCGATCACGACCGCGATGAAGAGCGGCAGGCGCTCGGCGACCTTGTCGGAGAAGTCCTCGAAGCTCGCCGTGTTGCCGCCGACGAAGACCTGCAGGCCGGTGCCCTCGGTCGCGGCCGGGATCACGTCCTCGCGCAGCTCGATGAGCAGGTCGCTCGTCGCCTCGTCCTGCGGCGAGGTCTCCGGCACCAGGAAGATGGTCGCGATCTCGCCGTCCTCGCTCACCTCGGCGGGGCTCACGCCCGCGACCCCGTCGACGCTGCTCAGCGCCTCGACGAGCCCGTCGAGCTCCGCCTGCGGGACCTGCCCGTCGGGCAGGTCGACGGCGAGCAGGAACGGCCCGTTCGAGCCGGGGCCGAAGGCCTCGCTGAGCTTGTCGTAGGCGATCCGCTGGGTCTTCGACTCGGGCTGGTTGCCGTCGTCGGGCAGGCCGAGGCGCATGTCGAGGACCGGGATCGCGAAGACGAGCAGGACCACGACGCCGCTGACGATCGCGACCCACGGGCGCCGGGTGATCGCCTCGCCCCAGCGCTCGAAGAACGCGGAGTGCCGGACGTGCTCGGCCTTCTTTGGGCGCAGCCAGCGCCCGAGCGCGCCGATCATGATCGGCAGGATCGTGATCGCCGACAGGACGACCGCGGCGATCCCGATCGCGGCGCCCACGCCCAGCTTGCCGATCAGCGGGATGCCGATCACGAGCAGGCCGGCGATCGCGACCATCACGATCAGGCCCGCCGCGACCACGGCGGAGCCCGAGGTGGCGGCGGCCTTCGCGGCCGCGTCGCGCAGCGAGTCCCCGGCCGCCATCTGCTCGCGGAAGCGGCCGATGATGAGCAGCGCGTAGTCGATGCCCGCGCCGAGGCCGAGCATGACCGCGATCACCCCGGCGAACTCGGGCAGCCCGAGCGGCCGCGAGAGCGCCGCAATCAGCATCTGGCCGACCATCACGCCGAGCAACGCGCCGACGATCGTCGCGCCCATGGCCGCGGGCGAGCGGAAGAGCAGCGTGAGCAGCACGATCGCGATCGCGACGCCGATCAGCTCACCGACCGGAGCCTCCTGCTCGCTCGCGATGTCGACGACGATGCCGCGCATCGAGACGTCGACGCCGCCCGCCTCCGCGGTGCGCGCGGTCTCCTCGAGCGTCTCGCCGACCTCCGGCTCGACGTCCTCGGGCGCGATCGAGTAGCGCACGTCGGAGACCGCGATCCGCCCGTCCTCCGACAGCCGCGGCTCGCGCTCGTCGAACGGGTCGGTGACCACCGCGACGTCGCGCAGCCCGCGGATCTTCTCCAGCGTCGACTCGATCGCCTCGCGGCGCTCGCCCTCGGCGAGGGTGCCGTCCTCGACGCTGAACACGATCGTGGCGTCGGCGCCCGCGAGCGCCGGGGTGTGCTCGGTGAACAGGTCGTAGGCCCGCTGCGACTCGGCGCCGGGCACCTCGAAGTCGTCGGGCGGGGGCGAGCCGGCGGCGCCGATGACGGCGCCAAGGGCGAAGATCGCGGCGATCGCGATCAGCAGGCTGCGCTTCCAGTGGTGGCTGATCGCACGCGCCAGCCGAGCGAGAAGTTCAGACACAGGGACGCCTCCAGGGGGATGGGGACCGGGGGCCGACGAAGCAGGTTACTGGGCGGCCCCCGCCGCTAAGTGACGGGGGTCACTCAGAGGACGGGCCGTGCCGCTCAGGCGCCGCGCAGGACCTCGACCGCGATCTGCGCGGTCTCCGTCGGCGAGGTGCCGACGCGCACGCCCTTGGCCTCGAGCGCTTCCTTCTTGGCCTGGGCGGTGCCCGAGGAGCCGGAGATGATCGCCCCCGCGTGGCCCATCTGCTTTCCGGGCGGGGCCGTGAAGCCCGCGATGTAGGCGACGACGGGCTTCGTGATGTGCTCGGCGATGAACTCCGCCGCGCGCTCCTCGGCGTCGCCACCGATCTCGCCCACCATCACGATCAGCTCGGTCTCGGGGTCCTCCTCGAACAGCTTGAGGATGTCGATGAAGTCCGAGCCCACGATCGGGTCGCCGCCGATGCCGACGATCGTCGAGTTGCCCTCGCCTGCCTGCTTGAGCTCGTTGCCGATCTGGTAGGTGAGCGTGCCGGACTTCGAGACGACGCCGATCTTGCCCCGGTCGAAGAACTGGGCCGGGATGATCCCGACGTTCGCCTTGCCGGGCGAGAGCACGCCCGGGCAGTTCGGCCCGATCAGGCGCACCCCGGCCTCGCGCGCCTTCCAGTAGGTCTTGAGCATATCGTGCACAGGGATGCCCTCGGTGATCGCGATCACCGTATGCACGCCCGAGTCGATCGCCTCGTCGATCGCCGCGGCGGCGAAGCGCGCCGGCACGAAGATCATCGAGGTGTTGGCGCCGCGCTGCTCGACGGCCTCCTTGATCGTGTCGAAGACGGGGATGCCATCGACGTCCTGCCCGCCCTTGCCGGGGGTGACGCCAGCGACCACGTCGGTGCCGTAGTCGCGGTTGCGCAGGCCGTGGAAGCTGCCCTCCCGGCCGGTGAGCCCGCTCACGACCAGCTTCGTGTTCTCGTCGACGATGATGCTCATCGCTCGCTCCTCAGCCGTTCGCCAGCTCCACGACGCGCTTCGCCGCGCCGAGCATGGTCTTCTCCTGGTGCAGGTTCGGCAGGTCGGCCTCGGCGAGGAGCCGCAGGCCCTCCTCCTGGTTCGTGCCGTCGAGGCGCACGACGAGGGGCACCTTGATCTCGGTGCGCTGCGACGCCTCGATGATGCCCTTGGCGATCTCGTCGCAGCGGGTGATGCCGCCGAAGATGTTGAAGAGGATCGCGTCGACGTTCGGGTCGGAGGTGATCACCTCGAGCGCGTCGACGATCGCGTCCGCCTTCGAGCCGCCGCCCGCGTCGAGGAAGTTCGCCGGCTTGCCGCCCGCCTGGGCGACGACGTCCAGCGTCGACATGCAGAGCCCCGCGCCGTTGCCGAGGATGCCGATGTTGCCGCCGAGCTTCACGTAGGTGAGGCCCTTCTCCTTGGCCATCGCCTCCTGCGGGTCCTCGGACGAGCGGTCCTTGAGCTCGGCGAGCTCCGGGTGGCGGAAGAGCGCGTTGTTGTCGATCGTCACCTTTGCGTCGAGGGCGACGACCCGGCGGTCGGCGGTGACGATCAGGGGGTTGACCTCGATCAGCGTCGCGTCCTCGGCGACGGCCACCTCGGCGAGCTTGCCGAGCACCTCGGCGACCTGGTCGACCACGTCCTCGTCGATGCCCGCCTCGTGGGCGATCTCGCGGCCCAGCTCGAGGTCGAGCGGCTTGCCGGGCTCGAGGTGGCGCTTGACCATCGCGGTGGGGTCGCGCTCGGCGATCTCCTCGACGTCCATGCCGCCCATCCGGGAGAGCATCGCGAGGAGCTTCTTCTCGCCGCGGTCGAGGACGATCGAGGCGTAGTACTCGGCCGCGATGTCCGAGGCGCCCTCGATCCACAGGTCGTAGACGGTGAAGCCGCGGATGTCCATGCCGAGGATGGCCTCGGCGTGGGCGCGGGCCTCCGCCTCGTCCTTGGCGATCTTGATGCCGCCGGCCTTGCCGCGCTTGCCGATTGCGACCTGCGCCTTGACGACGCAGGGGTAGCCGATCTCGTTCGCCGCCGCGACCGCGTCCTCGACGTTGTCGGCGTGCTTGCCGCTCGGCACGGGGACGCCGTGCTCGGCGAACAGCTTCTTGCCCTGGTACTCGAGAAGATCCATGAGGTTGTCCGTGTCGAGCGCGCCCCGGCCGTCCCGCCGTGCGGAATGCGCGCGGGTCGGCAGCCTATCGAGGTGCGCGCGGCGGTGCAGCACCGCTCAGGCTTTCTCAGCCACTTGTCATAATGCTGCGCCGCTGCTTTTCAACCAGGGTTCAAGTCTTCTCTAACTACGCATGCCGCTTCCCAAGCTCAAGGACATCACCTGGGTAACGACCGACTGCTACGGGACCCTGATCGACTGGGAGAAGGGGATCCTCGAGGCGTTCAAGAAGGAGGCCGCGAAGGACGGCTTCACCTTCGACGAGCAGCAGTTCATCGACCGCTTCCTCGAGGTGCAGGCCGAGATCATGTCGGGCTCCTACGAGCTGTACGCCGAGGTGCTGCGCCGCACCGCGGTGAAGGTCGCCGGCGAGCTCGGCTGGGAGCTTGAGCCCTCGCGCGCCCAGTTCCTCCCCGACTCGGTCGCCTACTGGCCGCCGTTCCGCGAGGCCAACGCGGCCATGGACCGGCTCAAGGCCCGCTACAAGGTCGGGATCGTCTCGAACATCGACGACAAGCTGCTCGGCTACTCGCGCCGGCACCTGCGCACGGACCTCGACATCGTCGTCACGGCGCAGCAGGTGCGCAGCTACAAGCCCGACCCCGCGCACTTCAAGGAGTGCGCGCGCCGGATCGGCGGCAAGAAGGGCTGGGTCCACATCACGTCGGGCTACGACACCGACGTGGTGCCGCTGCTGAAGATGAAGGTCCCGGTGATCTGGGTCAACCGCCGGGGCGAGAAGCTCTCCGGGCGCGCGAAGCCCACCGCCGAGGTCAAGAACTTCCGCGAGGCGGCCGCCAAGCTCGGCGCCAAGTAGCCGGGCGGGCGCGGCGGCTCCCGGCCGCTGCCCTGCCGACCAGCTAGCGTTTCCGGCCGTGGAGCAGCGCGCCGCGAGCGAGAGCGAGTTCGTCGACGTCGCTGACCGGCGCATGGTCGCGCGCGCCCACGAGCGCTTCGCGGCCGACCGGCGCAAGGCGGCCCGCGGCGGCTTCCGGGGGGCCGGCGGTGCCCTGCCGAACCTGGTCGTGATCGGTGGGCTCAAGTGCGGCACGACCAGCATGCACCACTACCTGAACCTCCACCCCGAGGTCGTGATGTCGCGGCCGAAGGAGCTCAACTTCTTCGTCGAGGAGCTCAACTGGGGGCTGGGGACCGACTGGTACCGCTGCCACTTCGACGCGTCGGCGCCCGTGCGCGGCGAGACCTCGCCCCACTACACGAACCGCCCGTTCTTCGAGGGCGTCGCCGAGCGCATGGCGGCCACCCTCCCGGACGACGCGAAGCTCGTCTACATGGTCCGCCACCCGATCGACCGCCTGCTCTCGCACTACCTCCACAACGTGAACGGGGGGTACGAGGACCGGCCGCTGGAGGAGGCGGTGGCCGACGAGCGCTCCGCGTACGTGCAGCGCGGCCGCTACGCGTACCAGCTCGAGCCCTACCTGGAGGCCTTCGACCGCGACCGCATCCTGATCGTCGGCCGCGAGGAGCTCGCGCGCGAGCGCGAGGCGACGATGCGCAAGGTGTTCGACTTCGTCGGGGTGGACACCACCTTCAGCTCCGAGCACTTCCAGCGCGAGTGGGAGACCGGCAGCGGCAAGCAGTCCGGCGGCTTCCGGCTCATGGACCGCGCCGTCCGCCTGCCCGGGCTCCGCGCGCTCGACCGCAACTTCGACCGGCTGCCCGAGCGCCTGCGCTGGCTCGTCGAGAAGGTCGTGCACGACCCGGACAAGGGCGAGGCGCCGAAGCCCGAGCTCCCCCCGGACCTGCGCGAGCGGCTCGCCGCCGCCTTCCGCCCCGACGTCGAGCGCCTCGAGCGGATCGCGGGCCGCTCGTTCGGCTGGGACCTGTAGACCCCGAAACCGCTCCACCCCCCGAGTGAGGCGGATTTGTTCGCCTATATCGCACATATCCGCCTCAGTTCGGGGCGCACCTCGATGTGAGGCGGATTTGTTCGGCTATGTCGTACATATCCGCCTCACTCGGGCTCGGCTGGGGGGCCGGGGCGTGCATAAGCTTGTGGCGTGCGCATCTCGGTTTCAGCGGATGAGCTCGTGGGCGTCGCGGAGGCGGTGGTGCGCGAGCTGCGCGAGCGCGGCCACGACGTGATCACGCACGGCGCGCTCAGCCCCGACGAGCGCGACGACTGGGCCTGGGCGAGCGAGGCGGCGGCGCGCGACGTCGCCGAGGGCCGCGCCGACCAGGGCGTCGTCTGCTGCTGGACCGGCACCGGCGCCTCGATCGCCGCCAACAAGGTCCCGGGCATCCGCGCGGCCCTCTGCGGGGACGCCGCGACGGCCGAGGGGGCGCGCCGCTGGAACGACGCCAACGTGCTCGCGCTCAGCCTGCGCACCACCTCCGAGGCAGAGCTGCACGAGATCCTCGACGCCTGGTTCGAGGCGGGTCCCAGCACCGAGGCCGACGACCAGGCGAACATCGAGCACCTGGGCGAGATCGAGGCCGGCGGCTAGCGCCCGCGCCCTCGCGCGCCGCGCCCGCTACCTTCCCCCGTCATGCGCCGCCTGCTTCCCGAGCCCGCCGCCGACATCGACCTCGACGAGCTCCTCGCGGGGCTGCGCCCATGGGAGGGCGCGCCCTCGGACCGCCCCTACGTGCTCACGAACTTCGCGCTCACGCTCGACGGGCGCGCGACGATCGGCGGGCGCTCCGGGCCGATCGCGGGCGACGCCGACACCTCGCTGCTCGTGGGCCTGCGGACCCGCGTGCACGCGGTGATGATCGGCGCCGAGACGCTGCGCGCCGAGCGCTACGGCCGCATCATCCGCAGCCAGGCGAAGCGCGAGCGGCGCGAGCGCCTGGGCCTCCCCCACGACCCGCTCGCGGTGATCGTGGGCAGCATGGACCTCCCCTGGGACGCGCCGCTCTTCACCGAGGGCGGGCGCGTGCTGATCTTCACCACCGACGACGCCGAGCGGCCGCCGACCAAGAGCAGCGTACGCGTCGTGCGCCACGAGGGCGACCGCGTCGACCTGCGCGCGGCGCTCGAGCACCTGCGCCGGGAGCGCGGCGTCACCTCGCTGCTCTGCGAGGGCGGCCCGCACCTGCACGGCGAGCTGCTCGCGGCGGGCCTCGTCGACGAGCTCTTCATCACCCGCGCGCCCAAGATCGCGGGCGGCGAGGGCCCGGGCCTGGTCGCTGGCATCGACGAGAGCCCGATCGACGCCGAGCTCGTCTGGCTCCTGCACGACCCGCAGACCGGCGACCTCTTCGGCCGCTACCGGGTGGCGCGCTGACGCTGCGCGCGGGGCCCCGCGCTCAGACCGCCGGGATCTCCGCGTGGGCCTCGGCCTGGCGCTCGCCGCGGCGCAGGATGCGCAGCGCGAGGATCGTGCCGCCCATGATCGCGGCGACCCCCAGGGAGAGCTGCACGCTCAGGATCCCCTCGCGCGTCCAGTAGACGTCGCGCAGGTCGAGCAGGAGCGCGGCCTCGTCGAGCACGAGGCCCAGACCCGCGCCGAACGGGATCGCGAGCGTGCGCTCGAGCGCCTCGTTGCTCGTCATCAGCGCCGCCCCGCCCGCGCCGAAGGCGATCAGGATCCCGGGCACGAAGTGGTGGATGTGCTTGCCGCCCAGATGCACGTCGCCGAGCGGCCACCAGCCCGCCCGCATGCCGTGCGTCGAGACGCGGGCGAGCGCGAACGCGCCCAGGAAGCCGCTCAGCATGTTGAAGAGCACGAGCTCGTGCCGGGGCGTCGCCTGCAGGCCCTCGCGCGCGACGACGACCGCGTCGCGCCCAGTGGCCGCCAGGGCGCGCTGGCGCGCCACGGCATCAGCGTGCG
>PKER01000276.1 GCA_002919115.1 bacterium | reverse complement strand
CGGCCCCCCCAGGGGCGGGGGGCCCGCCCGCCTCGGCGAGCGCCCCCGCGATCCGCTCCGGCCGCTCCAGAAGGCCCTCGAGCCGGCCGCGGTGGTCGGCCCAGTCGGCGGTGAGCGCGGAGCGCAGCGCGTCGACGACCCCGGGCTCGCGCAGCCTGTCGAGCTTCTTCACGTACGCGTTCCAGCACTCCTCGCCCATCCTCCCGCTCGGGTCGAGCCGCTCGAACGCCGCGCGCACGGCGCGCTCGGCCTGGGCCTTGCCCGGCACCTCGATCTCGGCGCCCGCGTCGATCCGCGCCAGCGCGCGGCGCCAGACGATCGCGACGAGCACGGTGGCGACGCCCACCTGGGAGCCGTGCAGGGCGGTGTGCTCGCCGCGGGCCCCGTGGGCCATGTCGAGCATGTGGCTCACCGTGTGCTCCATCCCCGACGAGGGCGAGGTCTGCCCCGCCACGCCCATCGAGAGCCCGCTCAGCGTGAGGAACTCCGCGAGCCGCTCGAGCGCGACCGGATCGGAGGCGCCCACCCCCTCCGCGAGGGCGAGCAGCTCGTCGCCGTAGCGGCGCGTCATCACGGCCGCGTCGGCGTTCCAGCCGCGGTCGAGCCCGACCAGCGACGAGAGGTACCAGTCGGCGGGCGCGGTGAACATCGAGATCATGTCCCCGAGGCCGGAGCGGTTGAGCTTCGCCGGCGCCCCCGCGAGCACCTCGCTGTCCACGAGGAGCGCGCGCGGCCAGGCGCTCGCGACCGTTCGCTTCACCCCGCTCTTGAGCAGCACCGACTGGTCGTCGGCGAACCCGTTCACCGACGCGGCGCTCTGCACCACGACGTGGGGGCGCTCGCCGGCGGCGACCTTGCCGATGTCGCTCAAGGTGCCGGAGCCGACGGTCACGACCCAGTCGGCGTCCGCGCAGCCCTCGACGGCGGCGGCGACGGTCTGCTCGTCGGCGTGCACGTCGCCGTCGAGCACGACCTCGCTGACCTCCGCGCGCCCGCGCAGGAGGGCGGCGACCTCAGCCTTCACGTCGGCGCCGTCGGCTGTCCTGTAGGGCACCGTGTCGCGCAGCAGCGCCACGCGGGCGCCGGCGGGGACCGCGTCGGCAACCTCGCGGCGGACGCCCGCCCCGATGCGCACGCTCCCCAGGCCCACCCCCGGGTGCGCGAGGGCGGCCTCGATGTCGGCGGCGAGCGCCGGCGGGCTGGCAGGCGTCGACGTCACCGGCCCACGACCTCCTCCAGGGCGTCGAAGGTCCGGCGGTACTCGCGGTACGCCTCCTCGTAGACCTCCGTGTAGCGCTCGTCCGGCTCGACGGGCTCGGGGGCGAGCTCGACGAGCGCGTCCGCTGCGGCGACCGGCGAGTCGAACATGCCGGCGGCCGCGGCGGCGAGCAGGGCGCCGCCCATCGCGCTCGTCTCGTCCGCCTTCACGCGGTGGATCGGCGTCCTGCAGGCGGTCGCCTTGGCCCTCATCCACAACGAGCTGCGCGAGCCGCCCCCCACCACGCGCACGGACTCGGCCAGGCCGAGCTCGGCGAGCCGGTCGTAGATGTCGCGGAACGCGAAGACGTTGGCCTCGACGATCGCGCGCGCCAGATCGCAGGCCTCGTGGTTCATGGACAGCCCCACGAAGGCGCCGCGCATGTGGTCGTTCCACCGAGGCGCCATCGAGCCTGAGAGCGCCGGGACGAAGCGCACGCCGCGCGCCCCGGGCTCGGAGCGCTCGGCGAGCTCGAAGAGCTCGCCCTGGCTCACCCCGAGGACGTTCTTGGACAGCCAGAGCGTGTTGCCGCCCGAGACGAAGCCGGGGTTCTCGATCAGGAACTGGCCCGCGACCGCGTGCGCGTGCGTCTCCACCAGGCGGGTGTCGTCGAACACCGGGTCGTCGCTCGCCACGCCCACGGGCTCGGCGGTGCCGACGATGTCGACCACGATCCCGGGCCGCACGCCGCCCGCGCCCAGGCACGAGGCGTGGTCGTCACCGGTGCTGACCACGACCGCGCAGTCGCGCGTGAGCCCGAGCGCCTCGGCCGCCTCGGCGGTGAGCGTGCCCGCGACCTCGTGCGCCTCGCCGATCTCGGGCAGCTTGGCGCGGTCGAGGCCCGCGGCCTCGATCAGCTCGTCGCTCCAGTCGCGCGCGCGGACGTCGTAGAGCAGCGTGGAGGACGCGTTGGCGTGGTCCTGGATCGACCGCCCGACGAGCCAGGCGACCGCGTAGCCGCCCACGGACGGGAGCTGGGCGGCCGCGGCGTAGACCTCCGGGTCGTTCTCGGCCAGCCACATCAGCTTGGGGGCCGTGTGGCTCGCGTCCAGGTTCAGCCCGGTGAGCTCGAACAGCCGGTCCGCGCCGACCGCCTCGCCCAGCCGTTCCACCTGGTCGGTCGCGCGCCGGTCGAGCCAGATGATCGCCGAGCGCAGCGGCCTGTTCCGGGCGTCGATCGGGACCACCCCGTCGACCTGGCTGGACAGGCCGATGTGCGTGACGTCGCCCGGGGAGATGCCCGCCTCGCTGACCACGGCGCGCACGGCGTTCGCCATCCCCGTGCGGTAGTCCGCGGGATCCTGCTCGGCCCAGCCGCTCGCCGGGTGATGCATCGGGTAGGCGTGCGAGGCGGTCCCCACGATCTCGCCGTCCGCCGAGATCAGCACCGCCTTGGCGCTCTGTGACCCGATGTCGCAACCGATTACGTAAGCCACCGCGTTCTCCTCAATTGACAGACTTCAGACGTCTGACTTTCATCCTAGACGTAAACCCGCCGGCCGGTCAAACGGGACCCCAGCCCGCTACGAGCGGCTCGCGGAGGCCGTGCTGGTCGCGCGCCGGTTGATCCAGAGCTCGAACACGTCGCTCGTATGCCACTCGAACGAGCCCATCACCGGCATCCCCGCCTGGTCGAAGTCGACCTCGTCGAAGAAGAGCAGCGGCGTGCCCTCCTCGACCTGCAGGTGCTTGGCCTCGCGCTCGCCCGCGAGCACGGGCAGGATGCGCGCCCTGCCGTTGCGCGCCCCGTGGTGCAGCTCCTCGAGGAAGGCGAAGAGCGACGCGGGCAGCTTGTCCCGCCGCTCCTCGGGCACGAGCCGCGCCGGGATGCGGTCGACGCTGTAGACCACCGGGCGGTCGTCAGCGAGGCGCACGCGCTCGACCGCGATGACCTTCTCGCCCTCCTCGAGGCGCAGGCGCTTGCGGTCCTCCTCGTCCGGGTCGCGCAGCTGTTGCGAGACCACCCGGATCGACGGCTCGAACCCCGCCGCCCTGATCATCTGTGTGTAGCTCAGGTTGTGGTCGAGCGCGTGCCGCTGCGGCACCCGCGCGAGGAACGTGCCCGTCCCGTGCTTGCGCAGCAGATAGCCCATGTCGATGAGCGCGCGGTAGGCCTCCCGGACGGTCGCCCGGCTCACCTGGAACCGCTCGCTCATCTCCTGCTCGTTGGGCAGGCGGTCGCCGACGGCGTAGGTGCCGTCGCTGATCAACTCGAGCATCTGCTCGCGGACTTGGTCTACAAGCGTGGGACGCTGGGCCGGCATCGGTCCGGGGACTCCTCCAAAGGCCAGAGGCGCCCCACATCTTATGCGCGCGAGGGGACCTCCCCGCGAGCGGCGGCCAGCGCCGTCCGCACCTGCGAGACCACGTCCCTTTCGCCCGGCAGGGCGCCCTCGAACACCGCGCCGCCGATCGTGAATCCCCAGGCGCCCGCCTCGGTGACGGCCACGATCTGCTCCGGCGAGGCGATCGAGCCGGCGACGATCACCGGGCCGTCGGCGGCATCGACCACGGCCCGGACGATCTCGAGCGGGTCCTCGGTCTTGTGCCGGTAGGCGAGCAGGTCCACCCCGGCGACGCCCTCGCGCGCGGTGAGCTCGCGCGCGTGCGACGCGATCTCCTCGACGGTGCCCTCCAGCACGCTCGGGTGGCCGACCACCGTGCCGGGGAAGGGCGCGAACTTGATCCCGGTGCCCTCGAGGCGCTCCAGCGCCTGGTCGACGTACTTGCCGCCGACGATCCAGTCCACGCCGGCGTTGATCGCCGCCTCGACCGAGCGCAGCTCGTCCTCGGCGGCCACCGAGACGACCTCGAGGTAGACGGTCATGCCCGCCTCGTGCGCCGCCTCGGTGAGCTCCCGCTGGCGCTCGGGCGAGGCGCCCACGTCCTTGAAGCCGATGTGCCGCAGGCCGGTGTCCTTGACCTGCTCGAGCACCTCCAGCGCGTTGTCCACCGTGCGGTCGTGGTGGGTGAGCATGAAGATGAATTCCGACATCCGGGTGTCCTCCTTCGTTGGTCAGGAACCTCGCTCCGCGGGCGGGACGAGGTGGGTGACGTCGGCGACCACGTGCGTCGGCTCGATGCCGGCGCCGGCGATCGCGTCGCGGCTGGTCGCGCCCGAGAGGACGAGCACCGCCGCCATGCCCGCCTCGAGGCCCATGAGCACGTCGGTCCGCAGGCGGTCGCCGACCATCGCCGCCTCGTGCGGCTCGACGCCGAGGCGGTCGAGGAAGGCGGCCGCCATGTGACGGCTCGGCTTGCCGACCACGGCCTCGGCGCGCGCGCCCGTGCACGCCTCGATCGCGGCGAGCATCGCGGCGCAGTCCGGCAGCCCCCCGTCCGGGGTGGGGCAGTACGGGTCCGGGTTGGTGGCGACGATCACCGCGCCCGCCCGGACCGCCTGGTAGGCGCGCAGCAGCTTGTCGTAGTCGAAGGTCCGGTCGAACGAGACGACCACGACCTCCGCGCCGTCGGGGTCGTCGCTCACCTCGAAGCCCGCCCCGCGCAGCGCCTCGACCACCACCGGCTCCGCCACCGGCAGCAGGCGGCGGCCCTCGTGCCGGTCGCGCAGGTAGAGCAGCAGCGCGTCGATCGACGAGACCACGTCCTCCGGGCTCGCCGGGATCCCCAGGCGCGTGAGCTTCGCCGCGTAGTCAGCGTTCGTCTCCAGCGGCTTGTTGGTGACGAACACGACCCGCGCGCCCAGCTCGCGCAGGCGCTCGACCGCCTCGGGCGCGCCCGGGATCGGCGCCTCGCCCAGATAGAGCGTCCCGTCGAGGTCGAACGCGTAGCCGCGGTAGAGCGGCACCGCAGCCGCTCGGTCGAGAGCCGTGGACTTCATACGTCAGAAGTCTAACGTCTGATGACTAGGGACGGCACGCCCGCGGCGGGGCGCACCTCGAGGCGGTCGAGCGCCGGGACGCTCGCGAACGCCCCCGGGTGCTCGGCCCCCACCGCGACGACGCGCACGCCCGCCCCCGCGGCGGAGGTGACCCCGGCGCGCGAGTCCTCGAACGCCAGGCACTCGCCCGCGTCCAGGCCGAGCAGCCCGACCGCCCGCCGGTAGGGCTCGGGGTCGGGCTTCGGCCTGTCGACGTCGCCGCGCGAGACGATCGCGGCGAAGCGGCCGCCCGCGGCCTCCGCCACGAGCTCGGCCACCTCGCGCTCCGAGGAGGTGACCAGCGCCTGGGGCGCGCCCGCGGCGGCGACCGCGCTCACCAGGTCGAGGGCGCCCGGCGCCCAGGGGATCCCCTCGGTCAGCTTGCGGAAGAAGATCCCCATGAGCCCCTCCTTGAGCTCCTCGACGGTGAAGCGCACGCCGGTCACCTCGGCGATCACGTCGCTTGCGATGTCCAGGCTCCCGCCGACGAGCCGCTTGCCCGCCTCGTGGCTCCACGGGAGCCCCTTGCTCTCGAGGAACTCGAACTCGGCCTCCCGCCACAGCCGCTCGGAGTCGACCAGCGTCCCGTCCAGGTCCCACAGGACGGCCGCCGGCTCCGCGAGGGTCGTGATTTCCGCCTCAGTCGTCATCCGTCGTCCCGCAAGCGTGAGGGCGGCGCCGTCCGTGGCGCCGCCCTCGAACCCACACCGTGACCTCTAGTGCGCGAGCTCCGCTTCCGCGGCCTCGACGATCGCCAGCTCGTCCTCGGCGCTCAGGTCGCCCACGCGGTTGCGCGCGACGGCGAAGTAGTACGCCAGGAAGGCGGCGAACACCACGACGCCGATCACGATCGCCAGCGGGTAGTCGAACGTGCCCGCGGGGATCAGCAGCGCGGCGAGCAGGAACGAGATCACCATCGTGACCCGGCCGCCCGGCGCCTTGTACGAGCGCTCCAGGTCGGGGCGCTTGGCCCGCAGGATCAGCGCCGCGACCATCATCAGCATGTACGAGACGGCGGCCACGAACACCGACAGCGTGACCAGGACCGGCACCGCGTCGGCGATCACCGCGTGGCCGAGGATGACCAGGACGTAGCCGAAGATCGCCGGCGCGATCAGGCCCCACGTCGGGACGCGGTGCTTGTTGAGCCGCGAGAGCCACTCCGGCAGGTACCCCGCGCGCGAGAGCGCGAAGGCCTGCCGCGAGAAGCCCAGGACGATCGCGTGGAAGCTCGCGACCAGGGCGGCGATCGCGAACAGCGCGACCACCGGGACGATCCAGCCGTGGTCGCCGAGCACGTTCTCGAGCGCGACCGTCAGCGGGGCCGCCGCGTCGGGCAGGTCCGAGCCGCCCACGCCGGCCGCGACCGTCAGCGTGGCGACGCCGATGACCGCCAGCGTGATCCACGAGAGCACGAGCGCCCGCGGCATGTCGCGCTTCGGGTCGCGCGTCTCCTCGGCCGCCATCGGCAGGCTCTCGATGGCGAAGAAGAACCACGCGGCGAGCGGCAGGGTCGCCCACAGGCCGCTGATGCCGTCGGGGAACAGCGCGCCGTCGGAGTACGCGTTCAGGTTGTCGACCGAGATCTCGGGGATCCCGACGATGCAGAACACGGCCAGGCCGACGAGCGCGATGAGCGTGAACACGAGCTCGAACCGAAGCGAGTTGCCCGCGCCCATCAAGTGGACCCCGACCGAGCCGATGTACAGCGCGGCCGCGCTGACCAGGATCGGGATCTCGGGGATCAGCACCTGGACGTAGGCACCGATGGTGAGCGCGACGGCGACCGGCGCGAAGACGAACTCCAGAAGCACGCTCACCCCCGCGAGCGCGGCCCAGACTCGTCCCATTGCGGTGCGCACGAACGCGTAAGCGCCACCCGAGTGCGGGATCGCGGCGCTGAGCTCGCCGATCACCGCCGAGAGGCCGGCGTACAGCAGGCCCATGATCCCGATGGCGACCAGGTACCCCCAGTAGCCGGTCAGGCCGAGGCCTGCGTTCCACCCGTAGTAGTCACCGGAGATGACCGCGCCGACGCCGATCCCCCACAGGAGGATCGGGCCCGCCACCTTGGTGAGCTTCTTCTTTGCCAGCTCCTCACCGACCCCCGCTTGGGCTGTCGGAGCTGTGGTGTGAGTCGTCTGCAATCGAGCGCCTCCTCCGTAAAACCTTGCCCGACGTTCGTTCCTGGTCGGGCGTTAGACGTCAGGCGTCTGATGATTAGGCGACGGTAGTAGAAGGTTGCGGATGTGTCAAGTGGTTCGCGCCTTTCAGGCCTGGCGGCCGCCGACGACGGCGCGGCCGTCCGGCGCGCCCTCCCCCGCGCTCGGCGGCAGGCCGGCCCCCTCGCGCTCGCGCGCCCGCTCGGCCAGGTAGGCGGAGACCTCCTCGCGGCGCCGCTCCTCGCTCCAGCCGAGCGGCTCTCCGACCACGGCGGCAACGCGCTCGAGGTGCTCCTCGGAGAGGTCGTCGACCTCGCCTGTGAGGCGCAGGCGGCGCGTGAGGACGTCCTCGAGGGTGAGCGCCCCCTCGGCCTCGACCGCGTAGCGCGCCTCGGCGAGCAGGGCGTCGTGGCCGTCCGCCACGGGCTCGCCGAGCTCGGCATCGGCGTCGATCAGGTGCAAGAGGTCGAGCAGGCGGTCGCCGTAGCGCCACAGAAGCCGCTCGGTCGCGTCGTCCGCGAGGCCCGCGGGCCGGCAGAGCTCGTAGGCGAGCTCGCGCGCCGCGCGCCAGCGTCTCGCGCCGACCAGCGGGACCTCGGCCGTCCTGGACGGCGGCGCCGCAACCGAGGCGTCGGCGAGCGCCGCGTCGACCACGTCGCGCGCCATCACGCGGTAGGTGGTGAGCTTGCCGCCCGCGATCATCGTGAAGCCGGGCTCGAGGGTCTCCACGACGTGCTCGCGGCTGAGCTTCGTGGTCGGGCCGCCGTCGCCCGCGGCGACCAGCGGCCGCAGCCCGGCATACACGCCGAGGATGTCCTCGCGGCGCAGCGGCCGCGCCAGCACCCGGTTCACGTTGTCGAGCAGGTACGAGACGTCCTCGGAGTCCACGGTCGGGTGCGCCGGGTCGCCGGTGTAGGGCGTGTCGGTCGTCCCGATCAGCCAGCGCCGCCCCCACGGGATCACGAACAGGACGCTGCGGTCGGTGCGCAGGAGCAGCCCCATGCTGGCGTCGATCCGGTCGCGGTCGACCAGGAGGTGGACGCCCTTGGACATCGTCACCCGCAGCGTCGGCCTGGCGGGGCTGAGCGCCTGCATCTGCGCCGTCCACACGCCGGTCGCGTTGACGACGGCCCGCGCGCGGATCTCGCGCTCCTCGCCGGTGAGCTCGTCGCGCACGCGCGCGCCGGCTACCCAGCCGCCCGAGCGCAGGAGATCGACCACCCGCGCGCGCGAGATCACGCGCGCGCCGAGCGCCGCCGCCGTGCGCGCCAGGGTGACGACCAGGCGCGCGTCGTCGACCTGGCCGTCGTAGTAGGCGAGCCCGCCCCGCACCGCGCCCGGGTCGAGCCCGGGCATCTCGCGGAGCACCTCGGCGCGGCCGAGGTGCTTGTGCGGCGGCAGCGGCAGGCGCCGGCCGCGCGTGAACCGGAACGCGTCGTACATGGCCATGCCCGTGCCCACGTAAAGCCGTTCGGGAAGGCCGCGCTGGACCGGGTAGAGGAACCGCACGGGGCGCACCAGGTGCGGGGCCAGCCTGCGGAGCAGCAGGCCCTGCTCCACGAGCGCCTCGCGCACCAGCGCGAAGTCCATCTGCTCGAGGTAGCGGATGCCGCCGTGGATGAGCCGCGAGGAACGGCTCGACGTCCCGCCACCCCAGTCGCCGGCCTCTACCAGGGCCACGCGCAGGCCGCGGGTCGCGGCGTCGAGCGCGGCGCCCGCGCCGACCACGCCGCCGCCGATCACCAGCAGGTCCACGCCCTCGGAGCTCGCCGCCTCGAGCGCCGCGGAGCGGTAGGCGAGGTCGAGCCGGACGGGCGCGCCCTGGTCGTCGTTCATGGGGCTCACGCGAGTCATTATACGTCTGACGTCTGCTGACCGCATCGAAACCCCCCAAACACCCCGTTCAGCCCTGGTCGTCGTTTTTCGAACACGAGGGCTGAAAGTCGGAGGCGCCCCGCGGATCGTTCAGCCCTGGCCTTCGGATTTCGACGACCACGGCTGAACGTTGCGGTGCGGGGCGTTGCGCTCCGGCAAAGCCCTGGGTGCCGGAAGGCGGCGACGTGGGCT
>PKER01000277.1 GCA_002919115.1 bacterium | reverse complement strand
ACCGCGCGCGCCGCCGCGGGCCCCCGCCTCGACCTCCGCTTCGGGTTCGCCCGGCGCCCGCCGCCCGCGCGGGCCCACGCCTAGCGATCCGGAGGATCCCCTGTCGCCCCGCGCGGGGCGACGCGCCCCCATGGGGCGGAAAGGAGCAAGCGACTTGAGATCCAACAAGAGCGGAGCGCTGATCGCGCTCGCGGGCCTCGTGGTCGCCGTGGTGCTGTTCGTGGTCCTGAGCGGCGACAACGGCGGCGACGAGCCCGAGACCACAACTCAGGCACAGACGACGACCACGACCGAGCAGGCGGCGCCGTCCGACGAGAACGGCTCGGCGAAGGCCGAGCCGAAGCCCAACCCGAAGCCCAAGCCGGCCGAGCCGAAGCTGCCCACGCTCAAGATCCGAAACGGCGAGCCCGTGGGGGGCCCGCTCGAGATCGAGTTCAAGTCCGGCGGGCGGATCGAGTTCTTGATCGACGCCGACGCCCCCGACGAGCTGCACCTGCACGGCTATGACGAGTACATCGACGTCGGGCCCGGCAAGCCGACCAAGGTGAGCGTGAAGGCGAACATCGAGGGCATCTTCGAGCTCGAGTCGCACTCGACGGGCGTCCTGCTCGCCAAGATCTCGGTGGTGCCGTCGTGAGCGCGATCGCTGACGCGCGCCTGCTCGCGGCGGGGCTCGCCGCCCTGCTGGCGGCGCTGCTCTTCCCGGCCGCGGCCAGCGCGCACGGGATCGTCGCCGTCGAGGACCTGCCGATCCCGCAGTGGCTCTTCGTCTGGGGCGCGTCGGTCGTCCTGATCGTCTCCTTCGTCGGGCTCTCGGTCGGCTGGCAGCGCCCGCGCCTCGAGCGCGACGAGTGGCGGCCGGTCGCGCCGTGGCTCTCCCGGCTCCTCGTCAACCGGGTGACCGAGGTGCTCGCCGGCCTGATCGGCGTCGCGCTGCTCGTGATCACGGTCTGGTCCGGCCTGTACGGCACCGAGGCGCCCGGGCGCAACTTCGCCGTCACGTTCGTCTTCGTGACGTTCTGGCTCGGCATGGTGGGCCTGAGCCTGCTCTTCGGCAACGTCTTCCGCGCGTTCAACCCGTGGCGGGCGATCGCGCGCGTCGCCGCCGGCGGCTTCCGGCTGATCGCGGGCCAGCAGCCGCCGCCCCCGCTGACCTATCCGGAGCGCCTGGGGCGCTGGCCCGCCGCGCTGGGGCTCGCCGCGTTCTTCTGGCTCGAGCTGATCTACGCGCCGCCGGGCTTCGAGGGCATCCAGCTCAGCCCGTACACGGTCGCGATCGCGACCCTGATCTACAGCGCCTACACGTTCGTCGGCATGGCGCTGTTCGGGATCGACAAGTGGCTCGACCGCGGCGAGGCGTTCTCCGTCTACTACAAGATGTTCGCGAGCCTGTCGTGGCTCGAGGTGCGCGACGGGGTGCTGGGGCGCCGCCGCTGGCTCGCGGGCGCGAACGGCTGGGGCGACATCCCCGGCTCGGTCGCCTTCGTGCTGGTCACGATCGGCGGCACCACGTTCGACGGCGCCGCCGAGGGCTTCTTGGTCGAGCCCGTGAACACCGTGAACGGGTGGATGGCGGACCTTGGCGCCGGGCCGGTCGCGTCGCTGCGGATCGCCTACACGATCTTCTTGGTGCTCACGCTCGCGGCCGTGTTCGCGATCTACTGGGGCGGCCTGCGCGGGATGGACTCCGTCGAGGGCTCGCCGCCGCTGCGCACGCTGGGGCGGGCGTTCGCGCACAGCTTCATCCCGATCGGCCTCGCCTACTCGGTGGCGCACTACTTCAGCCTGTTCGTCTTCCAGATCCAGGCGCAGTTCACCTACCTGCTCTCCGACCCGCTCGGCAACGGCTCGAACCTCTTCGGGACCGCGGACAGCGGGATCGACTACACGATCCTGGGCGCCGAGCTGGTCTGGTACGTGCAGGTGGGCTCGCTGGTCGCCGGGCACGTGATCGCGCTCGCCATGGGCCACGACAAGGCGCTGGCGACGTACGGCGACGTGCAGCGCGCGACCCGCTCGCAGTACTGGATGCTCGCGCTGATGATCGGGTTCACGAGCCTCGGGCTCTTCCTGCTCTCGCAGGCGAACGCCTGAGGCCCCGCGGCGCGGGGCGCTGGGCGGCGGCCTACCGCTCGCCCAGCGCCCTGACCGCCGCGTCCAGTGGCGCGAGCTCGGGCGAGTCGGGCTCGCCCTCGAGCGCGAGCACGATGTTGTTCACGCGGTAGCAGGCGAGCGCGGCCGTGCGCTCGCAGCGCCGGAACTCGGCCAGCGCGGCCTCGCCGTCCGCGGCGACGATCAGCGAGCCCGAGACGCGCTCGGGGTCGCGCGCGGCCTGCACCGCGCCCGCCAGGCGCAGCTCGTAGACGTCGAGGCCCTCGCGCATCGCGACCAGCGGCTCGCCGAGCTCGAGGCCCGCGCCCTCGGCGTTCGCCTCCTCGACGAACTCCGTGGGCTCGAAGACGCGCTCGCCACCGCAGGCCGCGGCGGCGAGCGCAAGTGCGATCAGCGGCAGGACCCTCGCGCGGTGCCACATGGCGGCGCGAGCCTACGCGCTACGTCAGCTCGGCGTATCCAGCAGCTCGGCCAGGCGCCGCTCGAGCGCGCCGGCGAGGGCGTCGCGGATCGGGCCCTCGATGGTGCGCTCGACGAGCTCCTGCAAAAAGCCGTCGATGACCAGGCGCTTCGCGGCGGCCTCGGAGAGCCCGTGCGAGCGCAGGTAGTAGAGCTGGTCGGCGTCGACCTGGGCGACGGCGGCGGCGTGCGTGCAGCGCACGTCGTCGGCCTCGATCTCGAGGCCCGGGATCGCGTCGGCGTGGGCGCGGTCCGAGAGCAGCAGGTTGCGGCTCTCCTGGAAGGCGTCCGTCTTCTGGGCGCCGGGGTCGACCTTGATCATCCCGCGCCACACCGCCGTGGCCTCGTCGCTCAGCACGCCGCGGAACGCGAGGTCGGAGGTGGTGTCGGGCGCGGCGTGCTCCTGCGTCGTGTCGTAGTCGAGGTGCTGCTTGCCCGCGCCGGCGTAGGCGCCGGTGACCTTCGCCTGCGAGCCGCGGCCCGCGAGCTTGGTCTCCATGCGGACCTTGCCGCGCGCCGAGCCGAACCCGAGCGCGACCCAGTCGAGCGAGCCGTCGCGGCCCACCGAGGCGCGCTGGGTCGCGAACACCCACGAGGACTCGGGCAGGTCCTGGCCGCAGACGAAGCGCAGCGTGGCGCCGTCGCCGACGATCAGCTCGGTGACGCCGTTGAAGAGCGCGTCGACCTCCTGGTCGGCGGCGAGGTACTGCTCCCAGACCTCGGCCTCGGCGCCCTCCTCGAGGACGATCAGCGAGCGCCACCCGAGCAGCGAGCCGGCGCTGCGCTGGATCGCGCTGAGGCCGATCGGCACCTCGAGGCGCTGGCCCGCGGGGACGTAGACGAAGGCCCCGCCCGTCCAGTTGGCCTCGTTGTGCGCGACGAACACGTCGTCGGCCGCCACGAGCGAGCCCAGGTGCCGGCGCACGAGCTCCGGGTAGGCCGCGGCCGCGTCGCTGAGCGGCATCACGACCGGCTTCGAGGGCCGCTCGCCGGCCTCGGGCTCGGCGAGCTCCGAGCCGAGCGCGTGCGAGTCGACCTGCCGGAGGAACGCCGCGTCCTCGGGGGTGGGGAGGATGGGCGCCGCCTCCGTGGCGCTCGCGCCGTTGCGCTGCGCTGGCGCGTAGGCGTTCAGGTCGAGGCCGGTGAGCTCGGTGAACTCCCAGCCCTGGGTCTTCTGGTCCGGAAGGCCGAGTTCCTGCGCGCGAGAGGCGCCCGCGCGGCGCCTCTCCTCCAGCCAGGCCGGTTCCGTGGCCGGGCTAGCCAATCGAACCCTCCATCTGCAGCTCGATCAGGCGGTTCATCTCAACCGCGTACTCCATCGGCAGCTCCTTCGTGATCGGCTCGATGAAGCCGTTGACGATCATCTTCGAGGCCTCCTCCTCGTCTAGGCCGTGGGCCTGCAGGTAGAAGAGCTGGTCCTCGCCGACCTTGGACACCGAGGCCTCGTGGCCGATCGACGCGTCGTTCTCGTCGATGCGGATCGTCGGGTAGGTGTCCGAGCGCGACTGCGGGTCGAGCAGCAGCGCGTCGCAGACGACCTTGGACTTGGCCTCGGTCGCGCCCTTGGCGACCTCGAGCAGGCCGCGGTAGGTCGAGCGGCCGCCGTCCTTGGAGATCGACTTCGAGAACACCGACGAGGTGGTCTTCGGCGCGCCGTGGATGATCTTGCCCCCCGCGTCCTGGTGCTGGCCGCGGCCGGCGAACGCGATCGAGAGGATCTCGCCGTGGGCCCGCTCGCCGAGCAGGTAGATCGACGGGTACTTCATCGTGAGCTTCGAGCCCAGGTTGCAGTCGACCCACTCCATCGTCGCGTTCTCGTAGGCGACCGCGCGCTTGGTGACGAGGTTGTAGACGTTCTGCGACCAGTTCTGGACGGTCGTGTAGCGGACCCGCGCGCCCGGCTTGACGATGATCTCGACGACCGCGGAGTGCAGCGAGTCCGTGGAGTACACCGGGGCGGTGCAGCCCTCGATGTAGTGGACGTCGGAGCCCTCCTCGGCGATGATCAGCGTCCGCTCGAACTGGCCCATGTTCTCCGTGTTGATCCGGAAGTAGGCCTGCAGCGGCATCTCGACCTTGACGCCCTTCGGCACGTAGACGAACGAGCCGCCCGACCACACGGCGGAGTTGAGCGCCGCGAGCTTGTTGTCGTTCGGCGGGATCACCGTCGCCCAGTACTCGCGCACGATGTCCTCGTGCTCGCGCAGGCCCGAGTCCATGTCGAGGAAGATCACGCCCTGCTTCTCGAGGTCCTCGCGCACCTGGTGGTAGACGACCTCGGACTCGTACTGGGCGCCGACGCCCGCGAGGAACTTGCGCTCGGCCTCGGGGATGCCGAGGCGGTCGAAGGTGCGCTTGATGTCCTCGGGGACCTCGTCCCAGCTGCGGCTGGCGCGCTCGGAGGCGCGGACGAAGTAGTGGATGTCGTCCCAGTCGATCCCGCTCAGGTCGCCGCCCCAGGTGGGGGTGGGGCGCTCCACGAAGTGCTCGTAGGCCTTCAGGCGGAACTCCCGCATCCAGTCGGGCTCGTTCTTGTACTCGGAGATCGCCTCGACGATCTCGCGGCTGAGGCCCTTGGGCGCCTTGTACAGGTAGTTCTCGGGATCGTGGAAGCCGAAGCGCTCGGCGTAGTCGCTGCCGATCTCCTTGAGCGCGGCCTCCTCCTCGGTGAGGACCTTGGTGGACTCGACGGTGGGTGTCTCGGGCGTGGTCATGAGAGAGCTTTCAAACCTCCAGCTTCACTAGGCCGTCCTCCTCGCGCGCCGCGAAGGTCTCGACCGGCGCGTAGGCCGGCAAGGAGCGCGGGCGGCCCGTCCGCAGGTCAAACAGCGAGCCGTGGCGTGGACATTCAACGGTACAGGCCGCGGGATCGAACGGGCCCTCCGCCAGCGGGCCGTCGTCGTGCGAGCACCGATCCTCGATCGCGAGGAGCTCGCCGTTCGCGCAGCGGAAGACCCCGACCTTGCGGCCGTCATCGGTGGTGACGATGCGCATCGCCCCTTCGGGCAGATCGTCGGAGCTGCAGACGGTGATCTCGGGCATGCAAAAACCTACCTTGGAAGTCGGATTTTAGCGGTGGGCAGGGGTGGACCCACGGCGCCAGGACGCCGCAGGGTACGCGGGCCGCGCGCGCTCAGCCCTTGACCTTCTCGCAGGTGCGGTGGGCCCTGTCCTTGCCGGCCCCGCCGTGGCAGAGGTCGCCCTTGCCCGCGCCGCCCACGAGCCTGTCGCGGCCGGCCTGCCCGTAGAGGTGGTCCTTGCCGCCGCCGCCCTTGATCGTGTCGGGCCCACCGCCGCCGCAGACGAGGTCGTTGCCGCCGCGCGCGCGGATCTTGTCGCGGCCGCGCGTGCCCACGATCACGTCGGGCCCGTTCGTGCCCACGATGGCGCCGCCGGTGCCCACGATCGTGGCCGAGCGGCCCTTGCAGGCGAAGTCGAACTCGTCGGCGCCGATGTCGACTCTCCCGCCGACGATGCTGCGCCCGCCGTCAAGGTCGGACTTCCCGAGCAGGTCGTGCGGGTCGTTGCGGGTGCCTGCGTCGATCGTCGGCGAGCCGGGGAGCTGGCCGTAGTCGCCGCCCGCGGGGTTGGTGAGGACCGGCGCGGCGGTGATGTTCTCGTTCGTCCCGGCCGGCGTTGCGAACGCGTTGGCGCCGCTTTTTGCGACCGTGTCGAAGGCCGAGTACGTGAGGTTGATCTCGGCGCGCGAGTTGGGCATGGCGTCCGCGGCGGCGTAGAGGTCCCGCAGCGGGCCGGTCGCGATCACGTTGCGGCCCTCGATCAGGATGTCGCAGCCGCCGTTGACCTCCGTGTTGATCCCGGTTCCGCTCGCGCCCAGCGCGATCGCGGTGACGTTGCGAAGCCGCATTCGCGGCAGCGTGATGGGGCCGCCGCAGCCGGCCGCCCAGGAGACCGCGTGGCCGAAGCTGCCCGTCGAAACGCAGACCGAGTCCCGGATCACCTCGGCTCTCCCGCAACCGATGAACGGGCCCACCGCCTCGACTCGCTCGGACACACCGACGAAGGCAACGGTGCTGATCGCCCCGCCCCGCACCTTGACGTCGTGGAGGCGCACCCCATCGACGTTCGGGTCGACGACCCGGTTGATGCCGGTGTCGCTCCCGACGATCGCCGGCCGGGGCCCCTTACGCCTGCCGCCGATCGAGATGGCGTCGTTCGGCTGGAGCGGGTCGGTGCCCACCGCGTAGGTGCCCGGGAGCAGCACGACCTTGTCGCCGTACGCCACGGAGGCGTGCTCGACCGCCGTCTGGATGTCGCACGGGGTTGGCCTGAGGGCAACTCGCGGCGGGGCCGTCGCCTCCGGGCTCCGCGTAGCGCGTCGCGCCCCACGCGGCGGGGGCGGCCAGGGCCAGGACCCCAGCCGCGACGCCAAGCGCACTGACCGTCCGGCCCCGCATGGGAGGACGCAAACGTAACCGCGCGCCGGGCCCGCGCGCAACCCGACGGGACGCGGAACTCCCTCAGATCCCTTCGCGCGCGACCTCGGACGGATCGCCCTGCAGGCCCTCGTCCTCCCAGTCGGCGGCGTCGCCGAGGCTCGCGGACTTGATCACCTTGAGGCCGAGCAGGGCGCACTTCATGCGCGTCGCGGAGATCTCGATGCCGAGCAGGTCGAGCACGAACTCCTTCGGCAGGCGCAGGAGCTCCTCGCGGGACTTGCCGATCAGCTCGTCGGTGAGCATCGACGTCGCCGCCGTCGAGATCGCGCAGCCCTTGCCCTCGAAGCTCACCTCGGCGACCCGGTCGTTCTCGTCGAGGCGGATGAAGACGTGCTGCTCGTCCCCGCAGAAGGGGTTCGAGTCCTCGAACTCGAGGTCGTACTCCTCGAGGCGCCCGAAGTTGTGCGGCCGCTTGTAGTGCTCGAGGATCTGCTCGCGGTAGAGATCGTCCACGCACTGAAACGGTAGCGGTCGGGGCCGGCGGCCCCCGGCGCACGGTCGCGAACGCCCCCGCGAGTTCGCGGTTACGGCTCCCGGGGGAGCCGTACGTGCGACCTCGTGGTCGGCCCGCGCGATGCTCGAGCTAGACCCCGAAGACCCGCCGCGCGTCGTGCAGCGCCTCGACCAGGCGGTCGATCTCCTCGGTCGTCGTGTAGACGCCGAAGCTGGCGCGGGCGGTCGCCGGGACGCCGAGACGGTCCATGAGCGGCTGGGCGCAGTGGTGGCCGGCGCGCACCGCGACGCCGTGGCGGTCGAGGATCTCCGAGACGTCGTGGGCGTGTACGCCCTCGAGCTCAAACGACACCGGGCCGATGCGCTCGGGGGAGGGGGGAGGGCCGAACACGGTCAGCCCGGGGACGTCCTCGAGCGCGGCGAGCGCGTACGCGGTCACGGCGCGCTCGTGGGCGAGGATCGCCTCCATGCCGATGCCGTCCATCCAGCGCAGGGCGGCGGCCATGCCGACCGCCTGCGAGATCGCCGGCGTGCCGGCCTCGAAGCGCGCGGGCACGTCGGCCCAGGTGGTGCCCTCCTTGGTGACCTTGCGGATCATCGAGCCGCCACCCAAGAAGGGCTCCATCTCCCGCAGGATCTCGAGCCGCCCCCAGAGCGCGCCGATGCCGGTCGGGCCGTAGAGCTTGTGGCCGGTGAGCGCGTAGAAGTCGGCGCCCATCGCGGTCACGTCGATCGGCATCTTCGGCGCCGACTGGGCGCCGTCGACCAGGATCAGCGCGCCCGCCTCGTGGGCGCGGCGCGCGATCTCCTCGACGGGGTTGAGCGTGCCGGTGACGTTGGAGACGTGAGCGACCGCGACGAGCTTCGGCTCGCGCTCGAGCGCGGCGTCGAGCTCGTCCATCAGCAGAAAGCCGTCGTCGTCGATGCCCACCCAGTCGATCTCGGCGCCGGTGCGCGCGGCGAGCTGCTGCCACGGGACGACGTTCGAATGGTGCTCGAGCTCGGTGAGCACGATGCGGTCGCCCGGGCCTACGTTGGCGTCGCCCCAGGCGCGCGCGACGAGGTTGATCGCCTCGGTCGCGTTGCGGACGAAGATCACCTCGCGCCGGTCCGCGGCGCCGATGTGGTCGGCGACCGTGGCGCGCGCGCCCTCGTACGCCTGCGTCGCCTCGGCCGAGAGCGTGTGCGAGCCGCGATGGACGTTCGAGTGGTGGCGGCGCTCGTAGCGGTCGACCGCCTGGATGGAGGCGAGCACGCGCTGCGCGCTCGCCGCCGAGTCCAGGTAAGCGACGGGCTTCCCGTTCACCTCCCGCGCGAGCGCCGGGAAGGCCTCGCGGACCCTGTCCAGCGGGAAGGTGGCGGGAGGAGCGGTCATCAGGCCGCGGCCTCGACCTCCTGCGTGATCCAGCCGTAGCCCTTCTCCTCGAGCTCGCCGACGAGCTCGGGGCCGCCCTCCTTGACGATCCGGCCCTTGTACATGACGTGGACCTTCTGCGGCTTGACCAGGTGCAGGATCCGCTGGTAGTGGGTGATGATCAGCGCGCCCATGTCCGGGCCCGCGAACTTGTTGACGCCCTCGGCGACGATGCGGAGCGCGTCGATGTCGAGGCCGGAGTCGGTCTCGTCGAGCACCGCGATCTGCGGGCGCAGCATGGCGAGCTGGAGGACCTCCATGCGCTTCTTCTCGCCGCCCGAGAAGCCGTCGTTCAGGTAGCGGCTGGAGAACTCGCGCGGGATGTTGACGAGCTCCATCGCCTCCTCGGTCTGCTGGCGGAAGTCCCTGAGCTTGATCTCGGGCTCGCCCTTGGCCTCGCGGTGCGCGTTCACGACCATGCGCAGGTACTTGGCGACGGTCACGCCCGGGATCGCGACCGGGTACTGGAA
>PKER01000228.1 GCA_002919115.1 bacterium | reverse complement strand
GCGCCAGGCCACTGTCCGCGCGCCCCTGGTCGATCAGCTCGGCGAAGCGGCGCAGCGCGGCGTCCCGGCGCGCGAGCGCCTTGGGCCCCGCGGCGAGCACTTCGACGATGCATACGCGGGCGGCCGCCGGGTTCTCGGCGAGCGCCTCCAGATAAGCGGCGAGCGCGCCGGCGATGCGCTCGGACCATGGGGCCTCCCCGGCCCGCTCGAACGCCGCGACGGTGATCTCCGTGAACCGGTCGGTCCACTCCTCGTAGGCGGCGAGGAAGCACTCCTCCTTGTCGGAGAAGAGCTCGTAGAACGTCTTGCGCGAGACCCCGGCCGCCTCGATCGCGTCGGAGATGCGGGCCTCGGCGTAGCCGCGGTCGGCAACCACCTCGATCATCCCCTGCAGGATGCGCCGCCGCTGCGAGCCGCGCACCGCCTCGCGCGGGAGGCCGTGGCGCCCGCGTGGGAGGGTCTCGAGCAGTTCTGAATCGCGCGTCGCCACCAAGTCAGACCTTACCCCGCGGCAGGGCCGGAAACGCAGGTTGTTTCTGCCCCCACTGCCGCACCGGCCCACTTGGCAGGACCGGGGCCATCCGCGCCGGGAAATCGGAGGCCCCGTCGCGGCACCGCTTTCCGCAACTCACTTGTAAACGTCACGATATCTGAGTCGACGATGCTCCTCGGTGGTCAAAAGGGCTTGATCAAGCGAAAAATAGCGTGGATGGAGCGGCTTTCTTCACCCGGGCGTTGCGTTCAGGAATTTTTGTGTTTATGATCCCGGCGCGGTCTTGGGAGGCCGCGAAGGAGAGATGTGTCGAGTCGCGACGACGCGCGTTGTCGCCTGAGAGAGGTTTAGTTCAGGGCGTTTGCGCGTCGCCGGCGCTTCGGCGTTGAGCGAAAGGAACTCGGAACGCATGAGGGGATCGCGTAGGCGTAAGTGGATGGGATTCACTGCGCTCGCCGCGGCGGCGCTGCTCGCGCTGCCCGCAGCCGCGCAGGCTTTGCCGGAGGACCGGACTTACGAAATGGTCAGCCCGCCGGACAAGAACGACGGTGACGTCGGGGCGGGACTGTTCGGGGGTCAGGCCTATGCCGGGACGGCCGGCGATCGGATCGTCTACATGTCCCTGGGCGGCTGGGACGCGCCCACGAACTCGATCACGGGCGTCTACGCCGCGGAGCGCGGTGAAGAGTTCTGGACGAGCAAATCCACGCTCCTGCCCGTGCTCCCGTACCCGAGCATCGGCGGCGCGGCGATCACCGGGATCTCCCCTGACGCGTCCCGCGTGCTGTCCGGGACGAACCGCAACCCCGACACCGGCGAGCCGGCGCAGAACGGCGATAACGGGATGATCTTCCTGCTCGACCCGACGACCGGTGAGCGCGAGCTCGTGCTTCCGGATCTCGACGTGAATGGGGACCCGGTCTCGGGCTTCCCCCTCGAGTTCACCGGCAACTCCGACTTCAGCCGGCTGTTCATGCAGGCGAATGCGCCGCTCACCGAGGACGCGGTCGGCCTGCCCGGATCCGGCGGCGCGATCTATCTGTTCGAGGAGGGCGAGCACACGCTGCAGAGCGTGCTTCCGAACGGGGACGCGTACAAGGTGCAGCTGCCGACGCCGGGCAGCAGCGGCCTCGTTCCCAACGTGACATCCGAGGACGCTGACGTTCTCTTCTTCCAGGTTACGTCCGGGGTTGGCGACCCCGATCCCCGCGGCGTTTACCGGCGCGACTTCAGCGGCGCCACGCCGCAGACCGTGCGGATCAACGAGCCCGAGACCGAGGATGACCCCGGAGGCGGGCCGACCGGGTCGTTCGGCGGCGCGTCCAGCGACGGCACCATCGCCTACTTCACGAGCAACCAGAGGCTCGTGGACGAGGACGAGAACAGCCTCACGGACCTCTACCAGTACGACCACTCCAAGCCCGCGGGTCAGCGCCTGACCCTGATCTCGGAGGACGGCGAGCCCGCGGACGACGATGCCGCCGTCACCCGGGTCCACACGGTGAGCGAGGACGGCTCGACGGTCGTCTTCTCCTCGCCCAGCCAGCTCGTCGAGGGCGAGCCGATCGATGCCGGCCGCAAGCTCTACGTCGCCCGCGACGGGGAGATCGAGTTCGTCGGGATCACCGGCCCGAACACCAACCAGGGCGACGTCAGCGCCGAGGGGGTCGCCCTCGCCGCCGACGGGTCGCAGATGGCGCTCGTGACCAGCGCCGCGCTGACGGCACACGACAACGGCGGCTTCGACCAGGTGTACGTGCGTGACAACGACACCGGTGAGGTCGAGTGCGCGTCGTGTCGTGCAGGCGCTGCGAACACCGCTCCGGCCGCGTTCCGAACAACCGGCGCGCTCAACATGTTCGGCGCGGGTTGGACGGGTGCCATCCGCAACCTCTCGAGCGAGGGTCACGTGTTCTTCGAGACCCTCGAGAGCCTGCTGCCGCAGGACACCAACGGCAAGAAGGACGTCTACATCTGGCAGGACGGCGAGCTCGACCTGATCTCGACCGGCCGCAGCACGGACCACTCGCAGTTCGCGTCGGCGACGCCGGACGGCAAGGACGTCTTCTTCGTCACGCGCGAGAAGCTGAGCGGGTGGGACTTCGACGGCCGCCTCGACCTGTACACGGCGCGCGTGGGCGGGGGGCTCCCCGAGCCGTCTGAGCCGGTGGAGGAGTGCACCGGCGACGACTGCCAGGGCCCGCCACCGCTGCCGCCTCCCTACCCGGGCGCGGGCAGCGGCCACTACGACGGCCCCGGCAACCCGCAGGCCGACCCGGTCGACTGCACCCCGGCCGAGCGCAAGGCAAACCGCCTGGCGAACAAGGCCCAGCAGGCAAGCAAGAAGGCCAAGCGCCTCAAAAAGCAGGCCCGCAAGGCCTCCGGCAAGAAGGCCAAGCGCCTTAACAAGCGCGCCAAGAAGGCCCAGCGCCAGGCGAAGGCCAAGCGCAAGCAGGCCCGCCAGGCCCGCAGCCAACTGGCCCTGTGCCGTGAGGAGGCGGAGCTGTGAGCCGGCGAGCGAGGGAGAACAACGGGAGGAACGCAAGTCAGATGAAGACGAAGAAGGCAAAGCCCCTCGCGCGCCTGCGCAGGCTCGCCGCCTGTGCGGTGGCGGCCTGCGCCGGCCTGGCGCTGGCGGGGCCGGGGACGGCGGCGGCTGATTTCGAGATCGCCAACTTCGAGGCGCCCGCGTTCGACAAGAACGGGGATCCCGAGCTGCGCGCCGGCGCTCACCCGCACGTGGCTCAGAACGTCATCGAGTTCACGACCACGACCAACCAGCAGGGCTTTCCGATTCCCGACGGCAACGTCAAGGACGTGATCGTCGACCTGCCCCCGGGCTTCGGCGGCAACCCGCAGAACGTGCCGCAGTGCGCCCAGGAGGATCTGCTCGACATGGATGGCGAGGTGGCTGGGACGAGGTGCGCCCCCGGCACGGTGGTCGGCACGATGGTGCTGAAGACCACGTTCAACGACCTCAAGTTCCCCGTCCACAACATGGAACCGCCGCCGGGCGTGCCGGCGCAGTTCGCGTTCGTCGCGGTCTCCGTGCCGGTCTTCATCAACGCGAGCGTGCGGCCGGACGATCACGGCCTGCGCATGAAGATCCTCAACAACAGCTCGGCGCTGCCGTTCTACGGCACCGAGCTGAACCTGTGGGGCGTGCCGGCCAGCTCGGACTTCGACATGGAGCGCATCTCGCCGCTGACCGGGATGTGCATCGACGGCACGATGACGCCGTGTCCATCGGGCGCTCCGCATAAGGCCTTCATGTCCAACGGCAGCGACTGCTCGGAGCCGCAGGTCACGCGCATGCGTACCCGCTCCTGGCAGGACTGGATCGAGGCCGACGACCCGGACGAGGCCTGGATCGAGGCCGAGTACGAAGCCCCGCCCCTCACCGAGTGCGACGCGCTCGAGTTCGAGCCCCAGATCGACGTGCAGCCGTCGAGCAAGCGCGCGGATACGCCGTCGGGCTACCGGATCGAGCTCACCGCGACCAACAACTCGAGCCCGACGGGCCGTAGCACCGCGACCCTGGACAAGGCCGTGGTGACGCTCCCCGAGGGCACCGCGATCAACCCGAGCGTCGCCAGCGGCCTTGAGGCCTGCTCCCCCGAGCAGATCGGCCTGGGCACCGACGACCCGATCGCCTGCCCGGAGGCCTCGAAGATCGGCACCGTGGAGCTCGACTCGCCGCTGCAGTCCGAGCTCATGACCGGCTCGATCTACCTCGCCGAGCAGGACAACAACCCGTTCGGCTCGACCCTGGCGGTCTACCTGACCCCGGCCGGCGGCGGCGTGCAGCTCAAGCTGCCGGGCGAGATCACGACCGACCCCGACACGGGTCAGCTGGTGACCACCTTCGACGACAACCCGCAGCTGCCGTTCGACTCGATGGTGCTGGAGTTCAAGGGCGGCCAGCGCGCGCCGCTCGTCAACCCGCCCACGTGCGGCACGAAGAGCGTCGAGGCCGAGTTCACGGCCTGGTCGGGGGCCGTGGTCGAGCGCACCGACTCGTTTGAGATCACCCAGGCGGCGAGCGGCGGCGATTGCCCCGCCACCCCGGCCGAGCGGCCCTTCGAGCCGGGCTTCGACGGCGGCGTGGCAACCCCGGCGGCGGGCGCCTACACGCCCTTCGTCTTCCGCCTCACCCGGCCCGACGGCCACCAGGAGCTGCTGGCCACCGAGGTCGTCCCGCCCGAGGGCGTGACCGCCAACATGAGCCAGGTGCCGCTCTGCGATCCCGCCGACGCCGAGATCGGCGCCTGCGATGAGGCCTCCAAGGTGGGCCGCGTCGAGGTCGGCGTGGGCGCCGGCGCCAACCCCTACTACGTCGAGGGCAGCGAGGCCTACCTCGCCGGGCCCTTCGACCCCGACGGCGCCGGGCCCGAGCAGGAGGCTCCCCTGAGCCTCGCCTTCGAGGTGCCCGCCGTGGCCGGCCCGCTCGATTTGGGCACGGTCAACGTGCGCGCCGCGGTCTACGTCGACAAGACCACCGCCCAGCTGCGCGTGGTCAGCGAGGAGCTGCCCACGATCCTCGAGGGCATCCCGCTGCGCATCCGCGACCTGCGCGTCCTGCTCGACCGGCCCGAGTTCACCATCGCGCCGACCAGCTGCGAGCCGACGCAGGTCACGGGCGAGGCCGTGAGCGTGCACGGCCAAAGCGCCGAGCTCTCCCGCCACTTCCAGGTGGCGGGCTGCGGCTCGCTGCCCTTCGCGCCCTCCTTCTCGGTCGGCGTCGCGGGCGAGCAGGACGTCAAGCGCAACGCGCACCCCGAGCTCACCACCACCCTCGCCACCCGCGAGGGCGATGCGAACCTCGACTACGTGCGCGTCACCCTGCCCGACGGCATGTTCCTCGACCACGCGAACCTCGCCAACATCTGCACGCGCCCGCAGTACGAGGCGGGAGAGTGCCCCGAGGAGAGCAGGGTGGGCTACGCGGTCGCCGAGACGCCGATCCTGCCCGAGCCCCTGGAGGGCCCGGTCTATCTGCGCAGCTCGGACAACCCGCTGCCCGACCTGGTCGCCGACCTGAACGGCCTGGTCGAGATCGACCTGGTCGGCGTGATCGACCAAAACGAGGACGAGCAGCGGATCCGCACGACGTTCGCGACCATCCCCGACGTCCCCGTGGGCACCTTCACGCTCACGATCGAGGGCGGCGAGGGCGGCCTGCTCGTCAACTCGCGCAACATGTGCCGCAACAGCGAAAGCAGGGTCGCGATCCGCTCCCAGGCCAACCACCGCCTGGTCTTCGAGGCCCCGCTCGAGGCGGACGCCTGCGCGGCGCAGCGCGCAGCCCAGCTCGAGAAGCGCGCGGCCAAGCTGCGCAAGCAGGCGGCCAAGCTCGCGGCCAAGGCCAAGCGCGCCTCCGGCAAGCGGGCCAAGCGCCTGCGCGCCCGCGCCAAGGCCAAGCGCGCCAAGGCCAAGCGCCTGGCCCAGCGCGCGGCGGCGATCCGGGCCGGGATCGGCTGAGCTGGTGGGGGCGCCTCGGCGGTCGCGGGTAGGCCGGCGGGGCGCCCCCAGCCTTTCGTCCCTGCCGATAAACACCGTGTTCTATATTGCGGTGTGAGCTTGTGAGGGAGGAGCGATCAGGGTGAGAGAGCAGGGGCTTCGAGCGATCGTCGCGCTCGCCGTCGCGGCGCTGTTGGTGTTACTCGTAGCCGCCTGTGGCGGATCGGACGAAGAGCCGGACCAGCCGGAACCGGCCGCCGCGACCCCGGAGGGGTCCGACGCCGACGGCGCGGCTGACGGCTCCGGCGGATCCGGCGAACCGGGAGGCTCGGACGACTCCGGCGGCGATCACGGGGCGGGCGAGGACGGGGATGACGCCGACAGCGGCCGCATCCAGGACATCGGGGAGCCCGCGAGCGACGAGGATCGCAAGGCGATGATCGTGGCCGTGAAGTCGTACTTCGCCGCGTTGGCCGACGGGGACCCCGCGGCCGCGTGCGAGTGGCTCTCGACCGCGACGATCGAGGAGCTCGAGCGCATGTTCGAGGAGTCCGGGGTTGAGGGCGGCTGCGAGACCTTCCTCCAGCACGCCGCGAACGTCTTCAGCAGCAAGGGCGCGCCTGACTACGGCGCGATCGAGTTCAGCCGTTTCCGCGTCGACGGCGACCGCGGCCTGGCGGTCTACAAGGTGCCCAAGCGCCCGCGCTCGTTCATCCTCACCGCGCGCGAGGACGACGGCTGGCGCGTCGCGGGCATCGACGGGACCGCGCTCCCCTAGCGACCGCTCAGGGCGCGACCAGATCCACGCGCGTGGAGAGCATCCGCGCGACGCCCTCGAGGAACTCGGTCTCCTGGGGGGTGATCGCGCCGGGCTCGCGACGCAGCACCGCGAGGCACGCGGACTCCGCCACCGGGACGCAGGCGCCGCTGCGCGCGCCTGCTCGCAGCGACACGGGCCCCGGCAGCAGGTACCCGTTCGGGTCGCCGTAGTCGTTCACGACCACGAGCTCCCCGCTGCTCATCGTCTCGTGCCCGAGACAGCGTTCGGGCACCTCGATCCGCTGACGGCGCCGGTCGGCCTCCGGGTCGGCGATCGGCCCCGATTCGGAGAGGATCACGCCCTCGTCGAGGGAGCGCGTCACCGCGGCCAGTGTCACGAGCGGCGCCCCGAACTGCTGGGCGACGAGCGCGGTCGCCGCGCGACGGACCTCATCGGCCGGCGGCTGCGTGAGCAGGAACTCGGCGAAGGAGCGCAGCATGCGCTCGCAGTCGTGCGCCACGCGTGCCTTGACCTCGCGCTCGCGCCGCTCGGTGACGTCGAAGCCCGTGTACACGGTGACGCAGTCCTCCCGCTCGCCGGCGACCGGGCGCGCGTGTACCTGCAGCCAGCGCCTCGCGCCGTCAGCGCGGATCACCGCGCGGTCCTCCGGCTGGCCGTCGGGGCGCGGCGCCTGCGCCCCCCGCTCGAGCAGCTCCGCGAGCGGCATCCCGACGATCCGCGCGACCGGCAGGCCGACGATCTCGCTGAACGCCTGGTTCGCCTTGCGCACGCGCTTGCGCGAGTCCACCACCCACATCGGCACGTCGGCGTCGAGGGCGCGCCCGCGCAGGGTGCGGTCCGGCCCTCCGCAGTGGCGGTGCAGGATCGAGTCGAGCGATGCCCGCTCGGCCGCGGTGTACTTGCGCCCGGTCGCGTCGCGAAGCGCGAGCAACGCACCGTCCTCGGTCGCCGCCAGGGCCGCGTAGCCCGCGACCTCCGCGACCCGCTCGCCGACCGGCGAGGAACCGGAGGCGGCGAGGTCGAAGGAGACCGCGTAGCCCGCGGCGGCGACCTGCCCGATCCAGCACGCGGTCTCCGCTGTCTCGCTGGGATCGGCGAGGACCTGGGCGAGCTGATCCCGCTTGGCGACGTCGCGGTGCTCGATCGCCTCGACCTGGGCCTCGCCGTCGGCCAGCGTGAAAGCCACGCACCCGTCCCCGAGCGTGCGCGTCACGTCCGCGACGGCATTCCTGTACTCCCGCCGGGCCCTGCCCGGAGCTTCGTTCTCTCCCACGACTCCTCCCTCGGGGTTCGTACCCACCCGGCAAGGTACCGCTTTCCGGACACGATGTTTACGAAATTCGCGGCGATCCCCGGGAGGAAATCCTTGATTTATAGAATCACGCGTTTATAATGGGCGCATCCCGAACACGGGAGCGCTCGCGGCGGAGATCCTTCCTCCTCACCGTCACGGGCACGGCGGAGCGCGCCAACTCCTCCACGAACGGCGCGAGTCGCCTCAGTTCTCCAGGGGTCTGCGCCCGTCACCGGGTGACGGATCCCATGAGGGGGTCCGCGTGTCAGATTCCTTCCCCACGCGGGCCCTCTCGCTGCGGCGGCTCAGGTCGCCGACAGCTCGAAGGGCGGCGGGGCGATCTGTTTGCGCATCTCCTCGGCTGCCCGCTCGGGACCGAGGAACGGCATGAGCACCGCGAAGACGATCTCGGGCAGTACCTTCGGAAGGGTCTTGGTGCGCCCGCTGGAGACCTCGTCGAAGATCAGCGTGGTCGCTGCGCCTACCGCTAGGCGCGATGTCGCGGCGGGCAGCTGCTGGGAGTACTCCGACGATGCCCGGCCCTCGTCGAGGAAGGGCAGGAAGCGGTTGAGCGCCTCGCGGTAGCGTTGCCGGGGCTTCTGCCCGGCGGTGACCCCCTCGACCATCACCATGCGGGCGATCTCGGCCTCTTGGGCGAGGAGGTCCACCATCGCCGCCAGGCCGGCGTGGATGCGCTCGGGCCAGGGCCCCTCGTAGGAGCGGTAGGCGTGCTCGACCCGATGCAGGACCACGTCGAAGACGGCGTCGTACGCCTGCAGGAAGCAGTCCTCCTTGTCGGAGAAGAGCTGGTAGAAGGTCGTCCGCGACACCCCCGCCTCGCGGATCACGTCGGCGACGGTCGTCGCCTCGTACCCCTTGCTGGAGGCCACCTGCACCATCGCTTCGAGCAAACGCTCGCGCTGGTCCCGGACGATGTAGGCGCGCGGGAGACCGTGGCGACCGCTTGGCAGGCGCCGACGGTCAGCGTGCGTGGTCACGCGCGGACCCCGTTCGCGAATGCCCCCGGGGGACGGTGGTGTACCGGTGTATTTACCATGAACTCCCGAGTTCATGGAAGGTATCGCACCGCGTCCGGACCCGCCAGTCCGCCGGGCGATTTGGTGGACGAAGGCGTTTCCTAGGCGACCGCGCTCTGGCGGCGCTCCGCGGCCGCGCGGGAGCGGAGCAGCGCTTCCTCCATGCCGAGGTACGGGAGGAGGATCACGAACAGGATGGTCGGCAGGAGCGTCCTGACGCGGTGCGTGCGGCCGGCCAGCATCTCGTCGACGATCAGCTGCTCGGCCGCGCCCAGGGCCGCGCGGCCCGTGTTGGGCGGCAGCGCGAAGCGCGCGTAGTTGCGCCCCTCGTCCATCATCGCGATGAAGAGCCGCCAGCCGGTGCTGTAGCGGTCGTACGCTGCGGGGCCGGCCGCGTAGGCCTCGAGCATGCTCATCCGCGCGTACTCCGGCTCTTCGACGATGAAGTCGAGTAGCGCCGCGATCGCGTTCTCGACGCGGTCGGGCCACTCGTCGGCCTCGCGGAACGCCGGCGCGACGGCGTTCATCAGTCGGCGGAGCTGAAGCTCGATCGCGCCGACGAAGCACTCCTCCTTGTTGCGGAAGAGCTCGTAGAAGGTCGC
>PKER01000066.1 GCA_002919115.1 bacterium | reverse complement strand
AGCCGGCGCGGCGACTCGAAGGCGACCACGGTCTCGGTGGAGCTCAGGACCCGCTCGAGCTCGCCCGCGCGGCGCGGGAGGAAGCCCTCGAAGCGCCAGCGGTCGGCGGGCAGGCCCGAGGCGACGAGCGCGGTGATCACGGCGCTCGGCCCGGGCAGGACCTCGATGTCGAGGCCGCGGTCGATGCAGGCCTGGATCAGGCGGTAGCCGGGGTCGGAGATCACGGGCGTGCCCGCGTCGCTGACCAGCACCACCTTCGCCCCCCGCTCGATCGCCTGCGCGAGCTGGCGCGCCCGCTCGGCCTCGTTGCCCTCGTGGTAGGAGACGAGCCGCGGGCGCGGCAGGTCAAGGCGCTCGAACAGGCGGCCCGTGTGGCGCGTGTCCTCGCACGCGACCAGGTCCGCCTCGGCGAGCGCCTGCTCGGCGCGTGGGCTCAGGTCGCCGAGGTTTCCGATCGGGGTTGGGCAGACCGTCAACCGGCCCGCCATCAGCCGCTCTCCGCCAGCTCATCGAGAGCCATGACGGCGGCGCCGATCATCCCGGCCTCGGGGCCGAGCTCGGCGGGGACGACCGGCGTCTCGTTCATCGGCGTGAGCGCCCGGCGACGCAGCTCCGCGCGCGCGGGCTCGAGCAGCAGGTCGCCCGCGGCGATGACGCCGCCGCCGACCACGAACACGTCGGGCTCGAACACGTTCGCGAGGCTCGAGAGCGCCACCCCCAGCCGCGTACCGATCGTGTCGTAGACGTCGCGCGCGACCCGGTCGCCCGCGAGCGCCGCCTCGGTGACCACGCTGCCGGTGATCTCCTCGCCGGCGGCGAGACGGCGGCCGAGCTCCGAGCCGGGGTGCGCCTCGGCGGCCGCGCGCCCCTCGCGTCCCAGCGCGGTTCCCGATGCGAGCGCCTCGACGCAGCCACGGTTCGGGCAGCTGCCCTGGCAGGGCGGGCCGTCCATGTCGATCACGAGGTGACCGAGCTCCGCCCCGGCGCCGGTCGAGCCGCGGTAGACGCGGTTGCCGAGGACGAGGCCCCCGCCGATGCCGGTGCCGACCGTGAGCAGGACCACGTTCGTCGCGCCGCGCGCGGCGCCGCAGCGATGCTCGGCCACCGCGGCGACGTTGCCGTCGTTGTCGACGAAGGCCGGCAGCCCGACCCGCTCCGCGATCAGGTCACGGATCGGCACGTTCTCGATCGGCAGGTTGACCGCGCCGATCGCGAGCCCGCGCTCGCGGTCGATCCGGCAGGGGATGCCGAGGCCGACCGCGCTCACGTCAGGGTGCGCCTCGCGCGCCTTGCGCAGGCCGTCGGCGAGCTCGTCGAGGAGCTCGTCCGTCCCCAGGCCGACGCTGGCGCGCCGCTCCGTGTGCAGCACGTTGCGCTCGGCGTCGACGACACCGATGAGCATCTTCGTGCCGCCGAGATCGACGCCGATCGTCTTCGGCGGCTGCTGGGCAGGGTCGGAACTCATGAGCGAGTATTTGTAATCGATGAGTCCGAGCGACGAGGGGGCCCCGCCCGAGCGCCCCGACTACAAGGTCTATCGCTCGCGGCGCGGTTTCCGCTTGAACAAGCCGGATCTGAGCGCGCTGCGGGACCGCGCCCACCGCGATCGCCGCGAGCCCGAACGCGTGCCGCAGAAGGAGCGGTTCAAGCCCGAGCGCAGGCGCGGCGTCGGCTGGTGGCTGCGCCGCATCGGCCTGGTCGCGCTCGGCTGGCTGCTGTTGAGCGTGCTTGCGTTCGCGATCTCGGCGCAGATCCAGAAGTCCAAGCTCGCCGACACCGGCGGCGCCCTCGGCGGCAACCCGCTGCTTGCCGCCTTCCCCCAGAACATCCTGATCCTGGGCACCGACGTGCGCTCCTCCGAGTTCGCCTCGTCCGAGGCCCAGGACGACAAGTGCGTGGACGCTGCCGCCCGCGGCGAGCCCGCGCCGAACGGCTGCGAGCCCGCCCGCGCGGACACGATCATGATCCTGCGCGCCGGCGGCGGCGCGTTCGAGCGGCTCTCGATCCCGCGCGACACCTGGGCCGAGATCCCCGGCGTCGGCAACGCGAAGATCAACGCCGCCTTCGCGAACGGCGGCGCCGAACTGCAGGTGCGCGCGGTCGAGCACCTGCTCGGCATCGAGATCAACCACGTCGCGATCGTCGATTTCGGCGGGTTCCGCGACTTCATCGACGCGATCGGCGGCGTGAAGGTGAAGCTCCCGATGAAGGTGTGCTCGAGCATCTCGGGAGGCACCTACAACGTGCGGCTCACCGCCGGGGAGCACACGCTGAACGGCGAGAAGGCGCTCGCGCTCGCGCGCACGCGCCAGCAGAACGGGTTCGTCGACTCGGACGGCGACGGCGCGCCGGACGCCGACCAGCCGAAGGCGTGCCAGAACCCGCCGCCGATCGACGACCTCGACCGCACGCGCTTTCAGCAGCTCATCCTGCAGGGCGTCAAGGACAGGCTCACCGACCCGTGGCGCATCCCGCGCAACTTCATCTTCGGCCCCTGGATCGGGTGGAACGCGCCGAAGGCGTTCGTGAGCGACATGGGCGCGCTCACGCTGCCCCAGCTCGCGTTCGCGGCCGTGTTCGGGGGCTCCAGCAAGACCACGGTGCTGCGGCCGAGCGGCCCCGGCCCCGAGGGCAGCCTGTTCGTCCCGCAGGAGAACTGCGCAAGGGCGGTACGCCGGCTCACCGGGAACGCCCCGGACGAACCGCCGGCGTGCAGCCCGGCCGGCTGAGCGCTCCCGCGAGCGCTCAGTCCGAGCTCGAGGAGCCCGAGGAGCTCGAGTCCGACGACGAGCTCGAGCTGTCGCTCTTGGCCCCCGCCTCGGCGGGCGCCTTCCGGCTCTTCGAGCCGTAGTCGGTCGTGTAGAAGCCGGTGCCCTTGAAATGAACCGCCGGAGGGCTGAGCAAGCGCTCGGCCGGGGCCTGGCACTCGACGCACTTCGTGAGCGGGTCCTCCGACATGCTCTGGAACACCTCGAAGGTGTGTCCGTTGGTGCACCGGTATTCGTAGATCGGCATGGTGGCGCAGCATTATCGCAGCCCGCCCCGCACAGCCCCGGACCCCCGCCCCGCGCCGGCTTCGCGCGCACCGCTCCCCACCCCCGCCCGCCGTGCGCTCACCCCGCCATGGGCAACGCTTCCGCACGCCCGGCACGGGCCGGGCCGCCCCTGACGGACACGCGCGCCGCAACGTCGCTAGCCTGCTCGGGCCATGACCGACGAGACCGCGACCAAGCCCGAGGTGACCATGGAGGAGATCGTGGCGCTGTGCAAGCGCCGCGGCTTCGTCTTCCAGTCGTCGGAGATCTACGGTGGGCTGGGGTCGACCTACGACTACGGCCACTACGGCGTGCTGCTCAAGCAGAACGTCAAGAACGAGTGGTGGCGGGCGATGCTCCAGGACCGCGACGACATCGTCGCCATCGACTCCGCGATCCTCCAGCACCCGCGGGTTTGGGAGGCGTCTGGGCACCTCGAGGGCTTCACCGACCCGCTCGTGCAGTGCCTCGGCAAGTGCAAGAAGCGCTGGCGCGAGGACCACGTGCGCGAGGAGCAGCTTGGCGCGGCCGACGCCGAGGGCGAGATCACCTGCCCCGAGTGCGGCGGCGAGCTCACTGAGCCGCGCCAGTTCAACCTGATGTTCAAGACCCACATGGGCCCCGTCGAGGACGCCGGGTCGGTCGTGTACCTGCGCCCCGAGACCGCGCAGGGCATCTTCATCAACTTCAAGAACTTCCTGCAGTTCTCGCGCCGCAAGCCGCCGTTCGGGATCGCCCAGGTCGGCAAGAGCTTCCGCAACGAGATCACGCCGGGCAACTTCATCTTCCGCACCCGCGAGTTCGAGCAGATGGAGATGGAGTTCTTCGTGCCCCCGGCGGAGGCGGAGAAGTGGCACCAGCACTGGATGGCCGAGCGCATGCGCTGGTACACCGAGCTGGGCATCCGCCCGTCGCATTTGCGCCTGCGCGCGCACGGGCCCGACGAGCTCTCGCACTACTCGTCGGCCACCTCGGACATCGAGTACCTGTTCCCGATCGGCTGGTCCGAGCTCGAGGGCATCGCCAACCGCGGCGACTTCGACCTCACCCAGCACGCCAAGCACTCGGGCGAGAAGCTCGAGTACTTCGACCAGGCGACCGGCGAGCGCTACGTGCCCTACGTGATCGAGCCGGCCGCGGGCGCCGACCGCGCCGCGCTCGCCTTCCTCGTCGACGCCTACGACGTCGAGGAGGTCGAGGGCCGCAAGCGCACGGTGCTGCGCCTCCACCCCAGGCTCGCGCCCGTCAAGGTCGCTGTCCTGCCGCTCGTGAGCAAGGAGGGCATGCCCGAGCGCGCCCGCGAGATCTTCGACCAGCTGCGGCCGCTCATGCAGGCCGAGTACGACGAGGGCGGCTCGATCGGCAAGCGCTACCGCCGCCAGGACGAGATCGGCACGCCGTGGGGCGTGACGGTCGACGGCCAGACGCTCGAGGACGGCACCGTCACACTGCGCGACCGCGACACGCTCACGCAGGAGCGCGTGCCCGCCGACGAGCTGCCGGCGCTGCTGCTCAAGAAGCTCAGCGAGCCCTGGAAGAGCCCGAAGCTCGGTTAGAGCTGGCAGCTACCAGCCTCCAGCTGCCAGCTGCCAGGCACTTTCCCCGCCGCACGGCAACATCGATGCCGCACTGCTGGAAGCTGGTAGCTGATAGCTACTTCCAGTGCTCCCCCTGCGTCAGGCGCTCCAGCCCGACCCAGTACAGGTCCATCAGCGCCTCGATGACCGCCGCGCGCGGCACGTCCCGGTGGTCCAGCCACCAGCCGGCCAGGAACTGCACGCCGCCCGCGATCAGGTGGGCGAGGATCGCCACCGTCGTCTCCACGGGCAGGTCGCCGGGGCGCGGCTCGGGCGCGTGCGCGACCATCAGCTCGGCGCAGGCGGCCGCCGCCTCCTCGCGCAGGCGGTCGAGCGCCGCGCCCGCGACCGGGTCGTCGACGTTGCGGGTGAGCAGGCGCAGGGCGGCGGGCCGCTCCTCGGCGAACTCGAGCAGCGCCTCGATGCCCGCGCGCAGGCGGTCCTCCGGCGCCTCGACGGCGGCGCTCGCCCGCACCACGCGGTCGATCAGGTCGTGCACGTAGGCGTCGAGCAGCGCGAGCTGCAGCTCGCGCTTCGACGCGAAGTGCTCGTAGATCAGCGCCTTTGAGACGCCGCCCCGCTCGGCGACCTCGTCGAGCGAGGCCTGCTTGAAGCCGCGCTCGGAGAAGACCTGGAGCGCCGCCTCGAGGATCGCCGCGCGCCGGTCGGCGGCGGAGAGCCTGCGCCGGGGCGCCGGTGGTGCTTCGGAGGGCTCGGACACGTGGGCCTGAGGGTACTAACTGACTCTCCGGTCAGTTATATTCCGCACGGGGTAGACCGCGGCAAAAGGAGGAGTCTCGTGAGCGTCGCACAGCAGGACAACATTCGGGCGGCGGACGCCATCACCTACGAGGACCTCTACCGGCGCTGGGAGCAGAACAACTGGCAGGCCACCGCGCTGGACTTCTCGAAGGACCGCGAGGGCTGGGAGGAGCTCACGGACCTGCAGAAGCGCTCGGGCCTGTGGCTGTACTCGATGTTCTTCTACGGCGAGGACTCGGTCGCCGACAACCTCTCCCCCTACATCGACGCCGCCCCCAAGGAGGAGCAGAAGTACTTCCTCGCGACGCAGCAGGTCGATGAGGCCCGCCACAGCGTCTTCTTCCACCGCTTCTTCAAGGAGGTGATCGGCGCCGGCGAGGACGTCTCCTCCACCCTGGCCTACACCCAGCCCCAGCTCAACTGGGGCTACCGCAACGTCTTCGGCCGCCTCGACCGCATGGCCGAGGAGCTGCGCCGCGACCGCTCGCTGCCGAAGTTCGCGCAGGCGATCGCCCTCTACCACCTGGTCGTGGAGGGCACCCTCGCCCAGCCCGGCCAGCACTTCATCGAGGACTACTTCGCGAAGGCCGGCACGCTCCCCGGCTTCTCGGAGGGCATGACCCACGTCTCGCGCGACGAGCAGCGCCACATCGGCTTCGGCGTCAAGGTCCTGAGCGAGCTCTTCCGCGAGTCCGAGGAGTGCAAGGAGGCCGTGCGCGAGCTTCTGCTCGAGGTCCTGCCGTACGCGCTCGCCGTCTTCAACCCGCCGAACATGGACCGCGAGTGGACCCGCTGCTACGGGTTCGAGCTCGAGGACATCTACGAGTTCGGCATCCGCTCCGCGATGACGAAGTGGCGCGCGACCGGCTACCCGCTCGAGGAGATGCCCGGCGTCCTGCCGGTCGACCCCGAGCTCGGGCCCCGCGGCATCGCCGAGCGGCAGATCCGCCTGCTCGAGGCGAACGTGATGGGCGCCCCGCACCCCGAGCCGTCGCGCGACCCCGACGTGCAGCGGCTGTTCTTCGACGTGGTCGCCCGCTCGGTCGACACCTCGGCGTCCCCCGGCGAGCCCCTCACGATCCAGTGGCGCTTCCGCGACGCCGACCCCTGGCACCTGATCGTCGCCAACGGCTCGACGCGCGCTGAGCCCGGCATCGCCCCGTCGGCCGACATCACGCTCGAGACCACCTGGGCCGACTGGATCGCGGTCAGCAAGGGGACGCTGGACGCCAGGCGCGCCCTGTTCACCCGGCGCCTGCGCTTCCGCGGCTCCCCGCTGCGGCTGCGCACGCTCGCCCGGCTCTTCCCGCGCCGCGGGAGGCCGCTCGCGAGCTGAGCCCGGCCCCGTCCGGCGCCCGCAACCCGGCGCGCCGAAAAACCGCGCCGCGCGCGGGCAATCCCGCGCGCCCGACTGAAGGAATTGCTTCAGGATGTCGATGGATAGCCGGTGCCAGACGACAGCCCGTCACAACCCGATGAGAAGACGCTGCGCAGCCTCGTCGAGCGCGTCCCGGCGATCTTCTACACGGCCGAGCTCGGCGAGCACGGCCGCTGGCGCTTCGTAAGCCACCAGATCGAGAAGATCCTCGGCTTCACCCCCGAGGAGTGGATGGCCGACCCGACGCTCTGGGCCCGCCAGGTCCACCCCGACGACCGCGAGCACGCGCTCTCGTTCGAGGACGAGAGCTACCTCCACGCGACCTCGTCGGTGCCCGCGGAGTACCGGATGCTGGCCCGCGACGGGCGCGTGGTCTGGATCCTCGAGGACGCGAAGCTCGAGCGCGACGCCGACGGCGTGCCGGTCTGGCACGGGGTGATGTACGACATCACCGAGCGCAAGCGCATCGAGCAGGACTTCGAGCGCGTCGCCGACCAGCAGGCGATCATCGCGGGCCTCGGGGAGCGCGCCCTCCAGGGGCAGGACCCGCGCGCTTTGATGTCGGCGGCGGTCGAGGCGCTCATCCAGGGCGCGGGGGTCGAGCACGCGTGTATCTGGAAGCGCGAGCCGGACGGCGACTTCACGCTGCGGGCCGCCTCGTTCCCGCTCGACCAGGGCGCCGCGCCGCCCGCCGGCGCGACGAGCCACGTCGCCCACGTCGTCGGCGCCCGCGCCCCCGAGACCGTCCACGACTGGTTCACGGAGTCGCGCTTCGAGCTGCCGCACGCGCTCGCCGAGTTCGGCGTGCGCAGCACCGTCGCGGCGCCGATCGAGACGAGCTCCGGGCGGGTCGGCGCGCTGGAGGTGCACTCGGCGCAGGCCGGGCGCTTCACGGTCCAGGACGTCCACTTCCTGCAGGCGGTCGCGAACGTGCTCGCCACCGCGCTCGAGCGCCGCAGCGCCGAGGAGGCCCTGCGCCACCGCGCCGCCCACGACCCGCTCACCGGCCTCCCCAACCGCGAGCTGTTCGTCGAGGGGCTGGAGCAGCGGCTGAGCCGGGCGCAGACCACCGGCGCCGCCGTGGCCGTGCTCTTCCTCGACGTCGACAACTTCAAGCTGATCAACGACGGCCTCGGCCATCACGTGGGCGACGAGCTGCTCCGCAAGCTCGCGGACCGGCTCTCGTCGCACCTGCGCGCGGGCGACGTGGTCGCGCGGTTCGGCGGCGACGAGTTCGCGATCGTGCTCGACAACGTCGGCGGCGCCGCGGAGGCGGCGGAGATCGCGCAGCGCCTCGGCAACGAGGTCGCGCGGCCGATCGCGGCGGGCGGCATCGAGAACTTCGTCACGGTGAGCATCGGGATCGCGCTGGCCCGCCCGGCGGTCGACGACGGCGTCACCGCCGAGACCCTGATCCGCGACGCCGACGCCGCGATGTACGGCGCGAAGACGCGCGGGCGCGACACCTACGAGCTCTACGACGTCTCCCTCTCGGGCACGGCCGCGCGCCAGATGGAGATCCAGCGCGGCCTGCGCTACGCCGCCGCGCGGGGCGAGCTCGAACTCGTCTACCAGCCGACCCTCGCCGTCTCCGACGGGCGCGTCGACGGCTTCGAGGCGCTCGTGCGCTGGCGCCACCCCACCTGGGGCGTACTCGCCCCCGCCGAGTTCATCCCGGTCGCCGAGCAGACCGGCGTGATCGACACGGTCGGCCGCTGGGTGCTGGAGGCCGCCGCCAAGGAGGCGGCGCAGTGGCCGAACGACGAGCTGTCGGTCTCGGTCAACGTCGCCGCGCGCCAGATCACCCACGGCGACCTCCACACCACGGTGCTCGACGTGCTGGAGCGCACGGGCCTCGACCCGGGGCGGCTCGAGCTGGAGATCACCGAGGGCGTGCTGCTCGAGCGCTCGCAGCCGGTGGCGGACACGCTCGACCGGCTCGCCGCGAGCGGCGTGCGCGTCTTCCTCGACGACTTCGGGACCGGCTACTCCGCGCTCGCGTACCTGGACCGCTTCCGGCTCGCCGGGCTCAAGATCGACCGCTCGTTCGTCGAGCGCCTCGACAGCGGCGACGAGCGCCGCGTCGCGATCGTCGAGGCGATCATCGCGATGGCGCGCGCCCTCGGCCTCGAGGTGGTCGCCGAGGGCGTGAGCAACCACGCCCAGCTCGAGATCCTGCGGGCGCTCGGCTGCCACCGCGTCCAGGGGTTCTTGCTCTCGCAGCCCCTCCCCGCGACGCACATCACCGGCGCCGCCGACGAGCTCACGCTCGCCTAGGCCTCAGGCCTCGGCGGCGGCGGCCGCCTGCCGGCGAGCCCCCTCCCCGCTCTCGAAGCCGAGGTCGGGGAGGATCCGGTCGAGCCAGCCCGGCAGCCACCAGTTCCAGCGGCCCATGAGCTGCATCGCCGCCGGGACGAGGACGAGACGCACGACCGTCGCGTCCAGGGCGATCGCGATCGCGAGACCGACGCCGAGCTCCTTGATCGACGGCACGCCGGTGAGCACGAACACCGCGAACACGCAGGTCATGATCAGCGCGGCCGAGGAGATGGTGGGCGCGCTGCTGGCGAGCCCCTCGGCGACGGCGCGCCGGTTGTCGCCGTGGGCCAGGTAGCGCTCGCGGATCCGCGAGAGCAGGAAGACCTCGTAGTCCATCGAGAGCCCGAACACGACGGCGACGATCAGCGGGAGGTTGATCGTGTCGAGCGCGCCCGCGCTCTCGAAGCCGGCGAAGCCGTCGAGCCAGCCCCACTGGAAGACCGCGACGAGCACGCCGAACGCGGCGCCGATCGAGAGCAGGTTCATGACGACGGCCTTGAGCGGCAGGAGCACCGAGCGCAGCATCAGCATCAAGAGGACGAACGAGAGGCCGAGGATGAAGGCGAGGATCTGCCCCATCGAGCCGGTGATCAGGTCGCGGACGTCCCAGATCCGCGCGCCCTCGCCGCCGACGTTGGCCCTCCCGGCGAGGGCGCTCTGGGGGACGATCTCCGCGCGGGCGCGCTGGACGAAGGCGAGCGTCTCCTCGGTGTCGGCCGCCGCATCGTC
>PKER01000290.1 GCA_002919115.1 bacterium | reverse complement strand
TGCGCGTTCACGACCATGCGCAGGTACTTGGCGACGGTCACGCCCGGGATCGCGACCGGGTACTGGAACGCCATGAACAGGCCCATGCGGGAGCGCTCCTCCGGCTCGGCCTCGGTGATGTCCTCGCCCTGGAAGACGATCTGGCCCTCGGTCACCTCGTAGGCCGGGTGCCCCATGATCACGTTCGCGAGGGTCGACTTGCCCGACCCGTTGGGGCCCATGAGCGCGTGGATCTCGCCCTTGGAGACCTCGAGGTCGACGCCCCGCAGGATCTCCTCGTCCTCCACGCTCACGTGCAAGTTCCGAATCTCGAGGTCTGCCATGCGTATTTCAGTCTCCGTTCCGTTCGTGTTCAGTTTCTGGGCCGTCGGGCCGCCTTAGGCGGGCTGGGCGGCGAGCGGGACGCTCGGGCCGGCCTCGGCGAACTCGACGAGCTCCGCGAGCGTGGTGCCGGCCAGGGCTCGGGTCACGCCGCCTTGCACGCGCGTCCACAGGAGCTTCGTGGCACAGGCGCGGTGGCTGTCGGCTTCATGAGAGCAGAGGACCCGGCCCTCGCTGTCAGGGTGGAAACACTCCATCGGGGCGATCGGCCCCTCGAGCGCCTGGACCACCTCGATCATGGTGATCTCCTCCGGCGGCCGCGCGATCCGGTAGCCGCCGTGCGCTCCGCGCACCGAGGTGACGAGTCCCGCCATCCGCAGCTTCGCCACCAGGTGCTCGAGGTAGGAGAGCGGCAGCGCCTCGGCCTCGGCGACCGCGGTCAGCGAGACCGGCGGCGAGTTCTCGGGGTCGGCGCCGGTGCGCCGCCCGAGCTCGACCATGAGGCGAACGCCGTACTCCGCTTTCGTCGAAAAGAGCATCCGGGCACAAATCCTAGCCGAGGGGTCGGTTATGCGCCGGATGGAACGCTTGACAGGAGGCAGTGACTGTGTCAGATCTGCGCCAGATCTGAGGACTAGATCCCTGTGGTCTCTGTCAGCAACGACTTGGATTCGGAAAGGGGGGAGATATGTCCCATTTGAACGAAGGGTCAGGCAGTGCGCTGCTTGGGACCCTGAAGCAGATCGTTGACCCCGGCACCGAGCTCGGCAGGTCGAGCGCGGTCCGGCTGCGGGCGCGGCTGCAGCCCGCTGGCGGCGCGGGCGCCAAGCTGATGCCCCCGACCTACGCGGGGGACGACGGCCCCGTCTACGTCCGCGAGCGGCGCGTGATCGAGGGCGAACGCTTCGACTGCGTATCGCTGGACAGCGTCGCCAGTCAGGCGAACCGCATGGAGGAGTACCTCCTCGAGGAGATCGAGGACGGGCGGGCCGAGGTGCCGACCATCTGGGTGGACCAAGGGAAGTTCGGCGTCCACACGGCCCTGGGTTTCCCGCACCGCTCCTTCGACGCTTGGATCGAGGACGCGTATCTCGACGGCCAGCGCTTCGGCGACACGGAGCTTTGGGAGACGCTTGCTTCATCGAAGCGCCGCGACCTCACGGCGCTGATGGAGCATTCGCCGGCCTCGGTGATCCTCGGTTCATGGGCATCGCGCTCGAAGAATCCACAGGGCACGGCGCGGCTGCCACGGATCCTGGCCAGCGAGATCATCGCTGTCGACGCTGAGGAGGGCGCGAGGGCTGCGAGCCGCATCGACGTGCATCAAATCAGTGCGTCGATCCCGACGTATGCCGCCGCAGACGGCGACCGGTTCGTGCTTGATGAGGAGCGGGCCGCTCAGGACGAGAAGGGAAAGCCGATCCTCGCTGGCGCCGGGGAGAAGCGAGGCAAGCCCTCGGCCCTGGGCTACGGGAACGTCACCCCGCAGCTTGCGTCCCACGGCGGCATCACCGCGGGCTACGCGCTGCAGATCGCGACGATCTCGCTCCCCGCTATCCGCGAGTGTCGATTCCCCATCGAGGGAGAGCGTGACCGTGACCGCGACGTCTCCGGTAGGGCCCTCCTTCTGGCGCTTGCTCTGCGCATGCTCGCCCTGCAGGTGGAGCGGGGGTACGACCTGCGCTCTGGCTGCCTGCTCGTTCCCGAGGAGGAGCCCACGTTCGAGCTCCTCGACCCCATCGCTAAGACGACGGCGAGTTGGCCTGTGCTCGGCGCTGACACCGCAGCGCTGCTCGACGCTGCGGTTGAGGGTGCCCGCGAGAGGGGGATTCGATGGGAGACGCCAGGCCTGAGGCTCAAGGCGAGCGACGTCCAGCTCGAGCTCTTGGAGCGAAGCCTGGCGGAGGCGCCCGCCGAGGGAGACGGGGAGTGAAGCGGTGCTGGCGATTCGCTGCCAGTTCCTGCAGGGGACGTATCAGGCCTCCCCTCCCGGCGCCCCTGGCGTCGTCGAGTGGCCCCCGCACCCGGGCCGTTTCCACGTTGCCATGGTTGCGGCCGCGTGGGCGCTGGCTGCCGACGAGGTTGATCCTCGGGATCTCGAGGCCCTACGGTGGCTGGAGGGGCAGGGTGCGCCCGAGCTCGTCTGCCCGCCGGACGCAGCCGAACGGTCCGCTCCCCTGGTCTACGTCCCGCGCAACCTGAGCAAAGCCGAAGCAACCGATGCGCGCGGTCGCATCCGCAGGGGGGAGGACGTAGGGCGCCAGGTGGGCCGCACCGGCCGGCGCTTTCCCACGATGGTCGTGGGCGACGAGCCGGTGTGGTTCGTCTGGCCGGACGCGAAACCGGACGAGGGGATGCGCGAGCGCCTTGGCCGGATCGTGGAGGCCGTGCAGTACCTGGGCTCAAGCCGAAGCCCCGTCGCCTGTTCGCTCGCCGACGATCCGCCCGCTCCGACCCATCGGCCTGGGGGAGGTGGCCGCACACTCGCATTGCGCACCGCCGCGCCGGGAATGACCGATCAGGTGCTGGCGTTCAGGGAGGCCGAGGCGCCGCCCGGGCTGGGATCGACCGTGGTCTACGGCGATGAGCGGCTGGAGGAGGGGCCGCACGCTGTCTCCGGTGCGTTCGGGTCGCTTGTGGTCATGCGCAGAGCCGACGGCTTCCCGCTAGGGATCCAACACGCGGGCCTTGTCGCGGAGCGGTTCCGCGCCGCCGTCCTCAGTTGCGCGGGGGACGCGGCGAGCGCAGCGCTGCACGGGCACGGCCGCAACCCGCACGTGGCCTACCTCGCCCTTCCGAACGTGGGCCACCGCTACTCCGACGGGTCGATCATGGGCGTCGCCGCGGCGATCCCGGCTGATTGCACGGACGACGAGCTGGCGGAGATCGTCACTTCCGTCTCCGGCGTGGACCGTCTCGCTATCCACGGCGGCGTGGTGCCGTGGCGCCTGGAGCGGGCGGGTGGCGACGGCCCCCGGACCCTCGATCCAGCGACTTGGATCGGGCCGAGCCGGGTGTGGGCCACAGCCACGCCGGTGCTACTCGACCGCCATCCGAAGGCAAGCCGGGGGGAGACATTCGAGGGCATGGTGCGTCGGAGCTTCGAGCACGCGGGTTTGCCCGTCGAGCTGGTCGAAGGGGCGGTGATTCAAGTCAACAAGGCGCCCTTCCTGCACGGGGCTGTCCCGGCCGGCCTGCATTCGGCTCCGTCCAACCGCAAAGCCGTCGCCTTCCACGTACGGGTCGAGTTCGAGCGGGAGGTTCGCGGCCCCCTGCTGGCGGGACGCGGGCGCTACCTGGGGATCGGGTTATTTAGGCCCGTCCGGACCGCCGGTCGGCACTCACCTAGCCAAGTGGCTGCGGAGGTGGTCGAATGAGCGGCGTACGCGAGGAGTTCGCGGCCTTCTACCGCGAGCTTCACGAGGCGATCGGCCAGGAGCAGGCTGGGCAAGGGGCATCGCCGACAGGCGCACGTGAGGCCTACCTGTGGCAGCAGCGCTTCGCCGAGGAGCTTGCCGCGGGCGAGGCGATAGAGATGCTCGATGTCCCGACCGGCTGCGGCAAGACCACTGCGATCGAGTGTTTTCTGTTCGCGCTTGCGTGGCAGCTCCGGCAGGGACGTCGGGACCTGCCGCTGCGGCTCTTCTGGGTAGTCGACCGGCGCTCGGTCGTGGATCAGATCTTCGACCACGCCGCTTCGGTGGCGACGGCGTTGGAGCGCTCGCCGGGTGAGAGCGTCGCGTGGGTGCGGCGCGAGCTCGCTGCGCTCGATCCCTGGCTTGAGGGCGGTGCGGTGCAGGTTCGACGCTGGCGCGGCGGCGCGGGGCTCCGCCCCGAGCCGATCTCGCCCGCAGCGGCCGCGGTGATCTGCTCCACCGTGGACCAGATCGGGTCGCGGATGCTGTTTCGCGGCTACGGGGGGTCGTTCAAGACGTGGCCGGTGGATGCGGCCCTCGTCGCCACCGAGAGCCTGGTCGTCTTGGACGAGGCTCACATCGCCCGGCCGTTCCTGCAGACGGCACGCGCCGTGGCCGACTACCAGCGCGAGGCTCCCCGTTGTCCGGTGCGTCCGCTGCGTGTGATTCGAGCAACGGCGACGCCCGACGTAGACACTGCCGTGCGCGCGTTCAGGCTCGCCCCTGAGGAAAGGGGCGAACTCAAGGGCCGGCTGGAGGCGAGGAAGGTCCCGCGGTTCGTGCGCCTCGGCTCGAAGGACTCGGACGGCCTTCCCGGAGCGCTCGCGCGCGAGGCGATGCGCCTGGCGGACGAACGGGGAGGGGTGATCGGGGTGATCGCCAACACCGTCGCCGACGCGCGCTCGGCGTTCGAGCGGCTGAGGCGTGCCGGTCGCCAGGCGATCCTCGTGATCGGGCCCGCGCGGCCTGCCGACCGCGGGCGGCTGCTTGCTCGGATTCCGGAGCGAGGGGAGGATGATCGGCCGCCGATCCGCGTTGCGAGCGGCTCCCATGATGCCGCTCCGCGCGAGGGCCGGGAGCCGCTCTTCGTCGTGGCCACCCAGACGATAGAGGTGGGCCTCGACCTCGACTTCGACGGGCTCGTCACGGCCGCGGCCCCGTTCCCGTCCCTCGCCCAGCGCCTGGGGCGGCTCGACCGTGCGGGCGAGCTGGGCGAATCGCACGTTGTCATCGTGGACACGAAGAAGTGTCCCGTCTACGGCGACGTCGCGGGTGCCACGTTCAAGTGGCTCAAGGAGAACGCCGACGGCGACCTAAGTCCGGCGTCGCTTGACCGGCTGCGAGATCTCGGTCCTCCCCAGGCCGCCGACGCGACGATCACCCCGCGGCTACTGCCGTGGCACGTCGAGTCCCTCGCATGCACGAGCGAGCGGCCGGAGCCCGATCCTGAGGTGGGGGTGTTCTTGCACGGGGACGCCGCGCTCGAGGTGCCCGACGTGCATATCGCATGGCGCGCGGACCTGCGGGGCGATCCGAGCGACCCCGCGGTGCGCGCCGAATGGGAGGAGCGGGTACGTGTCCGCCCGCCGCACGTCGAGGAACTCCTGCAGGTCCCGTTCCTACGCGCGCGGCGTTGGCTGGCGGGCAAGGCGGAAGCGGACTTCGCCGACCTTGAGGGATCGGAGGCGGAGGGCGAGATCAGCCGCGAGGGCGAGCCGTGGCGAGGGCGCCCCTTCGTGATCGTCAACCCGCCCGACGCCGACAAGCGAAACGAGGTGCGCTTGTCGCAGGATCCGCGCGACCTGCGCCCCGGCGCGGTCGTCGTGGTGCCCGCGGGCGCAGGGGGATGCGACGAGTTCGGCTGGGCGCCGGCCGCGAAGGGCCCCGTCGACGACCTCGGTGATCTCGACCTGGCGCGGCCGCGCTTTTTGCTGGATGGCCGGGAGTCGGCGCAGGATGTCGGCTTGGTCGCGGACACGGTGGCCGCGATCGAAGCGGGCTGGCTGAGCCACGCCGACGCCTACCGGGAGCTCGCGGCCGAGGTGCGGCGGCGCCTGTTGGACCGGGCCCGACGGGAGGTCGACGGGTTCGGGGTCCCCCGAAACTGGGAGGCGGTCGCTGCGTTGTTCGGGGCCGACGAGGGAACGGTGATCCCGGTGTCCGTGGACGCCCCGCAGGCGCTGGTGGTCCGTGCCTATCCGAGTCCCGAGGTGGCCGCGGCGGCGAGGAGGGGTGAGTACGGGCCGCGTGCTCCCGGCGCTGATGCGCTGTCCAAGGGCCGTAGGCCCGCGGCCCAGATCTATGCGGAGCACGTTCAACAGGTCGTCGAGCGTGCGCGGGCGTACGCACAGGCCCTCGACCTCGAGGGGGAGCTGCGTGAGGTAATCGAGTGGGCCGCACAGCACCACGACCTCGGCAAGCTGGACCCGCGGTTCCAGGCGTGGCTCAACGGCGGCGCGCCGCGCGCCGAGGACGACGAGCCGCTCGCGAAGTCAGCGATCGCGGCCGGGTCGGCCGCGTCCCAGCGGGCACGGGTCGTCGCAGGGTGGCCGCGCGGCTTGCGGCACGAGGCCGGCTCGGCGCAGCTGGCCCGGAAGCTGGCGGATCAGAACGGGAGGCCCGATCTCGACCTCAGCCTCGCGCTGCATCTGATCTTGACCCACCATGGCTGCTACCGGCCCTACTTCCCCAGGCGCGAGCAAGCGGATGGGAGTCTCGCGACGCGGATCCGGATCGACGGCCGCAGCTTCGATCTCGACCCCGAGGCGGAGCCTTCTTGGGCCGAGCACGCGCAGCGCTTCGCAGCGCTCAACGAGACCTTCTCGCCGTGGGGGTTGGCCGCCCTGGAGAGCGTTCTCGTACTCGCGGACCGCGCCGCGTCCAGCGCGGCTGGCGAGCAGGAAGGAGGTGAGTGATGATCGAGCTCAGCGCTCTTGACCCGCGCAACCCGACGGCATATCTCGCCGCCTTAGGCGCGCTGAGGCTGCTGGTCGACGCTGGCGTTCCCGGCGCGGAGCTCGGCTGGCGCAGGTCGGGCGCCGGTCTGTACCGGGCCTGCGTCACCGGCGGTGGCCTTCGGGACCCGGACGATGTGGTCGAGGCCGTGCTCCGCGCAAACTCTGGCCGCGACCTGACAGCCGAGTTCGGCTGGGACCGGGACGTAATGGCCCTTGCGCACGACGACGCGGTCCAGATCATCGACCGAGCGAGCTCCGCACGCGCGCTGCAGATGGTCGGTGCCTGCATCGCGGAGCTCCCCCTGCGTCAGAACGACCGTGTCCCCTATACGCCGTTGCGGGTGATGCCCCGAATCGGTCGCGCGAGGTTTCTCGACACTCTCCGCCGGATCAGCTCTGGAGTGTCGGAGTCGGATGTGCGTGAGGCGCTGGTTGGCCCTTGGACGTACACGAAGGTGAACAACATGCGCTGGGACCCGGGCGCGGAGCTTCCGGTGCGCGCCTATGCTGCCGAGGCGCCAACGAACTTCGGGCCGAAGGGGGTGGCGGGCGCGGTGGCACTAGCAGCCGCCGGCCTGACCTTCTTTTCGCTGGTCACAAGCGGTAGAGGCGCCGCCTGCCCGGGCATCGCCACGCGCGGCGCGCTGACCAGGGAGGAACGCCGGGACCGCTGGCGCAGGTTCACGTTGCCGGTCTGGACTGAGCAGCTCACGGAGAAGGCGGTGGCGTTTACGTTGCGCTTCGCGCCCGTTCACGACGTGACCGGCGAACCCGATTGGGAACGTTTGCGCCGCCACTCGATCGCGGCCGTAGTCACCTTCCGCCGCGAGACGCTCGGGAGCGACAGCGAGACGCTCTCCTGGGGAGAGCTAATCGAGGATCCGGGGCAGATCTCTGGTCGGGGTGTATCGGAGGCGCCGCACGCCGAGGTGGGGACGCGGGGACGCGCCGAGGCTGCCGCGGGTTGAGGCTCGCCTGTCATGTCTTTCCTGCCCGAACTGATCCCGGCTCGGATTCTCAACGAATACGTCTACTGTCCGCGCCTGGCCTATCTGGAATGGGTAGATCGGGCCTTCCGTGACAACGACGACACGGTCGAAGGACGCTTCGTTCACCGACGCGTCGACAGGGAGCGCGGTGGACGGTCTGGCCGAGACAGCGCGTACACAGACCAGGACCCGCCGCCGTCAACGTCGGTGACAGTCTCTTCTGAGCGCTTGGGCCTGATCGCGAAGATCGACGTGCTTGAGCAGCGCAGCGGACATGCGGTGCCCGTGGAGTACAAGCGGGGCGCTCCGCGTTCGCCGGAGGAACCGTTGTGGGAGCCGGAGCTGGTGCAGCTTTGCGCGCAGGCGCTACTGCTGCGCGACGCCGGTTACGCCGTCGATTACGGCGAGGTCTACTTCGCCGAGACTCGCAAGCGCCATCGCATACCCATCCACGAGGCGTTGGTGCAACGCACCCTGGAGGCGGTTGAGCGGCTGCGCGCTGACGTGGCTCGCGACACCCCGCCGCCGCCCCTTCAGGACAGCCCGAAGTGTCCGCGCTGCTCCCTCGTGGGAATTTGCCTCCCTGACGAGGTCAACTACCTTAGAGGCGAAGCACCAAGGCCCAAGCGTCGACTGGTCGCGAGCGACCCAGCCTCGGCACCCCTGTACGTGACCACCCAAGGGGCGCGGCTGAGCAAGCGGGGCGGGCGCGTAGCGCTGATGGAGGACGGGAAGGAGGTCGACTCCCGTCGGTTGGTTGACGTCTCTCACGTGGCCCTGTTCGGCAACGTGAGCATTTCGCCTCCCCTCCTTCGCGAGCTGTTCGATCGCGGGATCCCCGTCCTATGGCTCACATACGGCGGATGGTTGAGCGGGATAGCGACGGGAATGCCGCCGGGCAACGTCGAGGTGAGGATGCGCCAACACCGCGCCGCGGCCGTGGGCGCGATCGAGCTCGCCTGCCAGTTCATCGCTGGCAAGATCCGCAACTCTCGGACCCTGATCAGACGGCACGCGCGCGGCGGCGCCGACGAGGCGTTGGCGCAGCTAGCGCAGCTTGCCCGGCGGGCGGAGAGTGTCGAGAGCAGCGAGGAGCTCCTGGGGATCGAGGGCGCCGCGGCTCGCATCTACTTCGCACAACTCGGACCTTTGCTTGCGCGCCGGGGCGGACTCGACGAAAAACCATTCGAGCGCAGGACACGGCGGCCCCCGACCGACCGAACCAACGCGCTGCTTTCGTTTCTCTACTCGCTTCTGAGCAAGGACGCAACAGTGGCTGCATTCGCCGCGGGGCTTGACCCATACGTTGGGTTGTTCCACCGGCCCCGCTTCGGGCGTCCAGCGCTCGCTCTGGACCTAGCCGAGGAGTTTCGACCGCTGATCTGCGACTCGACCGCCCTGACGGTCATCAACAACGGTGAGGTCTCAAGGGATGACTTCGTCGAACGAGCTGGCGCCGTTGCACTCACCCCGTCGGGTCGGCGCAAGGTCATCGCGGCTTACGAGCGGCGCATGAAGAGCACGCTTCGTCATCCCTTGTTCGGCTACAAGGCGAGCTATCGGCGCTGCCTCGAGATCCAGGCTCGCTTGCTCGCTGCGGTGCTGGTGGGGGAGACTCCCGCCTATCGGTGTTTGACAACTAGATAGTGGCGGCACGGACCAGATACCTGCTGGCCTACGACGTACGAGACGCGGCGCGCCTGCGTCGGGTCCATCAGGTTGCCAAGACATGGGGCGAGCCGCTGCAGTATTCGGTGTTTGTGTGCGACTTGACTCGGGCCGAGTTGTTCTGGATGAAAGAAGAGCTCCTGGACGCGCTGAATCTCAAAGAGGACAGTGTCGCCATCTTCGATCTCGGCTCGCCCACTGGTCGCGCAGTCAAATGCGTCGAGTTCATCGGGACGAGGCGCGCACTTCCCGAAGCCAAGGACGCCATCTGGTGATGCGAGGGCTGAGGTGATGCACGGATAGCCGGAAGCGCTCGCATCGGATTTCCCTGCAAATCGGGGAGTGTGAAGCAATCTGCGAGGTCACCCCGCTGAGAATGGGCGCCGTCGCACGGACCTCTCGAATCGATTGAAAAAATCCCTGCTCACCCGCGAGAAATTCCACGAGCTGTGTCCGGGACGTTGGAGTCCCGGCTCCGTTGAAGCCCACCAGTCGAGACCCTCGCGGTCGCAGTAGTGGCGGGTGTCCGGGACGTTGGAGTCCCGGCTCCGTTGAAGCTGCG
>PKER01000065.1 GCA_002919115.1 bacterium | reverse complement strand
CCGGCGGCGATGAGCAGGCCCCGGCCGAGGTCGCCGAGGAAGGCGCGCCACACCCCGGCGGCCGCGTCGCGGACCGGGGTCTCGGAGATCTGCGCGAGCACGACCCCCCGGGTGAAGTTGAGGGCGATCACCGCGAGCGCCGCCGTCACCGCGAGCGCGATCCCGAAGCGCATCACGACGAGGCGGCGGTTCGGGGCGATCCACAGGGCCGCGCCGGCGAGGACGAGCGCGAGGATCGTCAGCGCGAGCGCCAGCGCGCGCAGGTCGTGCGCGACGCGCAGCGCGGTCGTGACCGCCGGCGGCAGCTCGATGTCCTTGACCCGCGCGTCGGCGTCCGGCGGGATCTTCTCGGCGACCTGGGGAGCGAGCGCCTGCACGGCCCCGCGGACGAGCGTGCCGATGTCGGCCAGGGTGAGCGTCACGGAGTCCTGGTCGCGGTCGATGAACGCGCGGTAGACGTCGCGGATCGCCGCGCGGTGGACGCTCTGGAACGCGCTGCCGCCGATCAGCTCGGCGAGCGCCCCCTCGATGATCGGCCGGGCGCCGACCAGGTCCGGGTCGGCGCGCAGGACCAGCTCGTCGGTGACGACCGAGGCGAGCTCCTTGCGCACGGCGTCGTCCTCGAGCGCCGCGGTGGCGCGGTCCGCGAAGTCGTCCGCGTCGAGGACGGTCCCCGACACGTACGCGGCCGACCCGGCCAGCACCAGCAGCACGGCGGCCACGCACGACAGCAGGCTCGCGAGTCCGTTCGTTCGCCCCGGCATGGTGCGGCGAAGGTACCGCTAGGAGTGGTCGGACGGTCGCAGTTCGATCCCGTGGTCCGCGAGGTCGGCGATCCCGCCCCGGGCCACGTGGCGGACGTCCTCGATGCCGCGGGCGCGCAGGACGGAAGCGGCGAGGACGCTGCGGAAACCGCCCGAGCACGCCACGGCCAGCGGCCGGTCGTGACCCGCGACCTCGGGCGGCAGGCCGTCGCGGAGCTCGTGGTAGGGGACGTGGATCGAGCCGGGCACGTGGGCCTCCGCCCACTCCTCGGTCTCGCGGACGTCGAGGAGCGTGACCTCGCCCGCGAGCAGCGCCTCGGCGAGCCCCTCGACGTCGAGGGCGGGCATGCTCGCCAGCTCGAACCCGGCCTGGCGCCAGGCCTCGATGCCTCCCGCGAGGTAGCCGCGCAGGTCGCTGAAGCCGACCGCGGCGAGCATCCCGGCCACCCGCAGGGCCTCGGCGTCGGCGCTCGCGAGGATCACCACCGGGGACGCGGGGTCGACGACCCAGGCGGCGCGCGTCCCGACCCCCGCCTTCGCGGCGGTGACGCTGATCGAGCCGGGGACGTGCGCGGCGTCGAAGTCGTGAGGGTCGCGGGCGTCGATCAAGGTCGCGCCTTCGTCGAGCAGGGTGCGCACGCTCGTCGGGGCGAGCGCGGGCACGGCGGGCGCGTCGGTGATCAGGGGGCCGCGGTTGATCTGGACGATGCGCTGGAAGTTGGGCGGCTGCGGGCGGAGCGCGCGCGTCAGCGCGGCGACGAACTCGCCCTCGTCGGAGATCGCGAAGTACGGGTTGAGGCGCCGCTCGAAGCCGATCGCGGAGCTGGGCTTCTGGCTCATGGACGCGCCGCCACACAGCGAGCCGCCGACGTGGCCGGGCCACACCTCGACGTAGTCGGGGAGGTTCCGGAAGCGGGCGAAGGTGGCGAAGAGCCCGCGGGCGCCTTCCTCGGACTCGACCGCGAGGTCAGGCCGCGCGGCGTCGCCGACGAACAGGGAGTCCCCGGAGAGCAGGATCCATGGCTCGTCGCCGCGCTCGGTGTCGATCAACAGGAAGGCGAGGTGCTCGGGCCGGTGCCCCGGCGTCGCCAGCGCACGGATGCGCACGGCGCCGACCTCGACCACGTCGCCGTCGCGCAGGCCGCGGTGCTCGTACTCGACGCCCGCGTCCGCGGAGACCCAGACCGTCGCGCCGGTCGCGGCCACGAGGCGCCCGCGGCCCGAGACGTGGTCGGCGTGGTTGTGCGTCTCGAGGACGTGCTCGATCCGCAGCCCGTTGTCGGCGGCGATCTCGAGGTACTCCTCGATCTCCCACTTGGGGTCCACGACCGCTGCCTCCCCGTTGTTTCCCACGAGGTAGGACGCGCAGCCGAGATCCTCGTGCAGCACCTGGCGAAAGAACATTGGCCCGTTGGCTCCCTCACCGAGCGTAAAGCACGCGCTCCCTCGGCGCTGGGGGGACGATGCCCCCGGTTCCAGGGGATCGGCGGGAGGAGCTGTGACGACGATGCGCTGCGGGCCCGCGGGGCTGCCGCCCGGCCGGGCGGCGATCTTGGAATCATGTGCGCCGATGAACGACTCACGCACGCCCGTCTCCGGTAACCAGCCCGCGTTCCTGTTCGACCTCGACGGGACTCTCCTCGACAGCGTCTACCAGCACGTCGTCGCCTGGCGCGAGGCGCTCGACGAGGTGGGCATCCCGCTCTCGGTGTGGAAGATCCACCGCCGCATCGGGATGAGCGGCGGCCTGTTCGTGACCGCGCTTCTGCGCGAGCTCGGGACGACCGTGGACGAGGAGACGCTCGCGCGGCTGCCGGACCTGCACGGCGACGCGTACCTGCGCCACTTCGACAGCGTCCGCCCGCTGCCGGGCGCGGCCGAGCTCCTGCGCACGCTCACCGACGAGGGCGTGCCGTGGGCGATCGCGACCAGCGGCCACTCGCGCTACGCGCGCAAGGCGCTCGACCTGTTGGGCGTGGAGGAGGACGTGCCGATGATCACGCGCGACCAGGTCCGCTACGCGAAGCCCGACCCCGACCTGTTCCTGACCGCGGCCGAGCGCCTGGGCGTGGACGTGCGCGACAGCATCGTGGTCGGCGACAGCGTCTGGGACCTGCTCGCCGCGCAGCGCGCCCGCGCGCTCGGCATCGGGCTGCTGTCGGGCGGCTACGGCCGCGAGGAGCTGATCTACGCGGGGGCGTTCCGCGTCTACGAGGACCCGGCCGACCTGCTCGCCCACCTCGACGAGGTCGGCGTGCGCAGGCCGCTCTAGCCGCCCCGGTCCTCGGCGTCCGGGCGGGTGGTGGGCGTCATCGCGCCCCCGCCGCCGGTGAGCCGGCGCACGAGCCAGGGCGCGATCGCCTTCGCGATCACGGCGATGCCGTAGTAGCGGGGCACGATGCGCTCGGGCTTGCCGCCGGGGCCGGCCTGGATGATCGCCTCGGCGACCTTCTCGGGGCGCGAGACGATCCGCCGCGCGAGCGGGTGCGAGACGAGCTCGCGCTGCGGGAAGCCTTCGGTCTGGACGAACCCGGGCAGGACGAGGCCCACGTGCACGCCGTGCGGACGCTCCTCGGCGTGGAGCGCCTCGGTCCAGCCCGCGAGCGCGAACTTGGCCGCCGAGTAGCTCCCGGAGTTGCCCCGGGCGACGCGCCCCGCGACGCTCGAGACGTTCACGATCGAGCTCGGCGCCGAGCGGCGCAGGATCGGCAGCAGCGCCTCGGTGAGGCGCACGACCGCGTCGAAGTTGATCTCCATGTGACGCTTGACGTCGGCCCAGCCGCCCTCGGCGAAGCGGCCGCGCCAGGCGGCGCCGGCGTTGTTCACGAGCAGATCGAGGCGGCCGTGCTCGCGCTCGACCACCTCGGCGATGCGCGCCGGCGCGTCCTCCTCGGTGAGGTCGATGGCGATCACGGTCGCGCCGCCGAGCTCGTCGGCGAGCGCGCGCAGCCGCTGTTCGCGGCGGGCGACCAGGATGAGCTTCGCGCCGTCGGCGGCGAGCCGGCGCGCGGTCGCCTCGCCGATCCCGCTCGAGGCGCCTGTGACGAGGGCGATCATGGCCGGGAAGGTACCCGCCGCCGACCCGCCCCGCAGCACGACGTTCAGCCCTGGTCGCCGGAATCCGGCGACGTGGACTGAACGGAGCGGCGGCGGTGCGGACCGTTCAGCCGTGGTAGCCGCTTTCCGGCGACGTGGGCTGAACGCGCGGGTGGGGCGATGAGTTCCCGGCGCCGCGGCCGTCTAATTGGGCATGGATCGGGATGCGCGCGGGCGGCCGGTCGTCCACCTCGAGCTCCACACCCGAGACCTGCGGGGCGCGCGGGACTTCTACCGGCGCCTGTTCGGCTGGCGAAGCGAGCGCGTTGAGCGGGGCGGGCGGGAGTACACGACGCTCGGGCGCGGCGGCGGGATCGTCGAGTGCGAGGCGCCGGCGCCGCTCTGGCTCCCGTACGTGCACGTGGAGGACATCTTCGCCGCGACCCGGCTCGCCGAGCGGCTCGGCGCGGTCGTGCTCCTCGGCCCGCGCGAGGGCCCGGCGGGGTGGCGCAGCGTCGTGCGCACCGCGGCCGGGGGAGAGGTGGCGCTCTGGCAGCCGAAGGAGCCGGGCTCGTTCCGCGGCCCGTGGGCGGACACCGGCGATGGCCGGGGCGGCGATCGCGAGTAAGCTGGGGTCGATGGAGGCGAGTACCCGAGGAGGCGCGCGCGAGCGCATGCTCGTGCAGGCGGCGGCAGGCGGCGACGAGCGCGCCTTCCAGGAGCTCGTCGACGCCTACCGCGGCGAGCTGCACGCGCACTGCTACCGGATGCTCGGCTCCTCATACGACGCCGACGACGCGTTGCAGGACGCGCTGCTTCGCGCTTGGCGCGCGCTCGGCAAGTTCGAGGGGCGCAGCTCGCTGCGCTCGTGGCTCTACCGGATCGCCACGAACACCTGCCTCGACGTGATCGCCAAGCGCCCCAAGCGGGTGCTGCCGATCGACTACGGGCCGCCCGCGGACCCGCACGAGGGACCGACGCTGCCGCTCGCCGAGTCGGTCTGGGTCGAGCCCTACGCGAACGAGCCGCTCGGCCTGCCCGAGGGGCTCGCCGCGCCCGACGCGCGCTACGAGCAGCGCGAGGCGGTCGAGCTCGCCTTCGTCGCCGCCCTCCAGCACCTGCCCGCCAACCAGCGCGCGGCGCTGATCCTGCGCGAGGTGCTGGGCTTCTCGGCGAAGGAGGTCGCGGAGATACTGGATGCGAGCGTCGCCGCGGTCAACAGCGCCCTCCAACGCGCCCGCAAGACGGTCGAGGAGCGCATGCCGGAGCGCACCCAGCAGCAGACGATGCGCGCGCTGGGCGACGACGGCGTCCGCGCCGTCGTCGACCGCTACCTGGACGCCTGGGACCGCAACGACGTCGAGGGCGTGGTCGCGATGCTCACCGAGGACGCGAGCTTCTCGATGCCGCCGGCCCCGTACTGGTACAGCGGCCACGCGGACCTGCGCGAGTGGCTGCCGAAGGGCCCGCTCACCGGCGGGTGGCGCTGGAAGCACCTGCCGGTCGTCATGGCGAACGGCCAGCCCGCGGTCCCGTTCTACTGCTGGTACGAGCCCGAGCAGACCTACCTCGCGTTCGCGCTCAACGTGCTCACCCTGCGCGGCGACCGGATCAGCGACGTGGTCGCCTTCATCGCGCGCGACACCTCGAGCCAGGACCCCGAGGCCTACGTCCGCTGGCCCGAGGAGCCCCTGGTGCGGCGCAAGTTCCAGGACTTCTTCGGCCGCTTCGGCCTGCCCGAGACGATCGAGGGCTGACGGCCCAACCGCACGTTCAGCCCTGGTCGTCGTTTTTCGAACACCAGGGCTGAACGTCTCGGCCGGTCCGCGGATCGTTCAGCCCTGGCAGTCGGTTTTCGACGACCACGGCTGAACGTTGGGGGCGGGCCCCGGGTCAGCCCGTGCGCTCGACCGTGTAGGGGTCGTTCGGGGAGGCCTGGGACGGGTCGTTCGCCCAGGCGCCCTCCGGCAGCGGCACGGGGCCGTCGAGCAGCGGGTCGTCCGTAGCGCGCATCCACTCGATCAGGCGCTCGCGCAGCTCCTGCAGGATCGCGGCGTGCTCGCGGGACCCGGCCAGGTCGTGGGCTTCGTTCGGGTCGAGGAGGAGGTCGTAGAGCTGCTCGTCGGGCAGCTCGGTCGCGCCCCAGCCCGCCTCGATCATGACCCGCTTCGACGCGCTGTCGTCGCAGTTCGCGAGCACGGGGTGGGGGTGGGCGCCGAAGCGGCGGATGTACTTCCAGCGCTCGGTGCGCACCGCCCGCTGCGGCTCGTAGGCGGCGTGGTAGGTCATCTCGGCGAAGATCTCGTCGTGCAGCCTCGCGACCTCGCCGCGCACGAGCGGCAGGAGCGAGCGGCCCTGCAGCCACTCCGGCGGCTCGACGCCCGCCAGCTCGCAGAGCGTGGGGTAGATGTCGAGGTGCGTGACGAGCTGGTCGAAGACCCGGCCGCCCGCAAAGCCGCCCGGCCCCCGCATGACCAGCATGACCCCGATGCCCCGGTCGTACAGCGTCGCCTTGGCGTTCGGGAAGGCGAGCCCGTGGTCGGTGGTCGCGATGATCAGCGTGCGCTCGTTCATGCCGAGCTCGTGCAGGGCGTTCAGCACCGCGCCGATGCCCTGGTCGAGCGAGCGCGCGCTCGCCTTGAGCGCCGCCATGTCGGCGCGCGTCTCCGGCGTGTCCGGCAGGTTGGCGGGCGGCAGCGCGTACAGAGTGTCGCGCACCGAGCTCGGCACCCGGTACTGGCGGTGCGTCTCGAAGAACCCGACCGACATGAAGAACGGCTCGGGGGTCGCGTGCAGCGCGTCGATCGCGGCCGGCGCGATGTCGGGCGCGTGGTGCGAGTCGACCTCGATCACCTCGTCGTAGCCGATCACCTCCGGGTCCTCGGAGATGTGCTGCTCGCCGATCAGGATCGACCGGTAGCCGGCGGGGCGGAGGGCATGGACGATGTGCCGCCCGTAGTCCTCGAGCTCCCACCCGCGGTGCGCCAGCCCTAGCATCCCGTTGTTGTGGCAGTGCTGTCCGGTGAGCAGGGCGGCGCGGCTGCCCGAGCACGTCGGGGTCGCGCAGAAGGCCTGCCGGAAGAGCACGCCCTGGTCGGCGAGCAGCTGGATGTTGGGGGTCAGGACCTGGTGCCCGTACGGCTGCACGTAGCGCCCGGTGTCGTGGGAGTGGATGTAGAGGACGTTGGGCGGACTTGTCATCGGGCTGCCTCCGGTGTAATCTCGACAAAATCCATCTACAATCTAGACATTACGCCATGCGACTTCTTGGGATCCATCACGTGGCCGCGATCGCGGCGAACAGGGAGCTCGTCGAGACCTTCTACGGCGCGACCCTGGGCCTCCAGCAGGGGCGCGTCGCGCCGGCGGGCGAGGATCGGCCGCTCGAGTTCCTCGCGCCGGACGGCAGCGCCCTCCACGTCTACGTCCGCCCGGAGGAGCGCCAGGGGCGCACGGGCCACGGGGGGATCTACCGGGTCGTGTGGAGGGTCGGCTCGGCTGAGGCGCTCGAGCACTGGTCCCGCCGGCTGCCCGCCCTGGGGACGCCGGTGATCGCCTTCCGGTCGACAAAGCGGCGCCGCCAGGCGCTGCACTTCTGCGACCCCGACGGCGTGCAGCACGAGCTGATCGCCGAGCCGGACGCCGCGGGCCCCGCGGACGGCGCCGACCCGCACGCGATCCTCGGCATCGCCGGCGTGCGCGCCTACGCCCGCAACCCGGTGCCAACCGGCGACCTGCTCGCCGGGCGGCTCGGGTTCACCGGGCTCGGCGAGCGCGTCCTCGCCCTCGGCGAGGGCCCGAGCCGGGTCGAGTACCGCATCGACGTGCCCCTGCGCCCGCGCCGGGCGCGGCCCGGGACCGGCACGATCCACCACGTCGCGTGGGCGTGCGCGCCCGGCGACGAGGCCGCCTGGCGGCAGCGCGTGATCGGCATGGGGGCGCGGGTCACGCGGGCGCGCCGCGGCCACACGGGCTCGTCGATCTACTTCCGAGAGCCCTCCGGCGTGCTCTTCGAGGTGAAGCCCGTCGCGTCCACGGACGCGGGGCGGCGCCTCGCCGAGGCCGCCCCGGCGCCGCCGACCACCGAGCTGCGCCTTCCCCTTCCGCTCACGGCGGCCTGACCCGCCGCCGCGCACGTTCAGCCCACGTCGTCGAAATCCGACGACCACGGCTGAACGAACCGGTGCGGGGCCGGTCGTTCAGCCCTGGTGGCCGGAAAACGACGACCAGGGCTGAACGTGCGCTGGCAGGCGGGCGGCCTTTTGTGGACGCACGGGGACACGCCTGCTTAGATTCCCGCGAGCTTGCCGCGGGTGGCGGGCCCGCGCGACCGGATCAGCCAGGGGACGTATGCGAAGGGGAAATCGGAAGTGGGAGAGCGTCGTGCTCGCCGCGGGGGTGGCGGCCGTCCTCGCCGTGCTCTCCGTCGTGACGGCGGTCCGCGAGGCGGAGTCGCGCCCCAAGTACGACCCGATCGCCGCCCGGGTGCCGATCCTGGTCGTCGGCGACAGCCTCGAGGTGGGCACGGGCCCGTACCTCGAGGAGCGACTGGGCGAGCGGGTCGAGGTCTTCGCGCGCCGCGGGCGCCCGAGCACCGAGGGCCTGCAGGTCCTGCGCAAGCGGCTGCGCAAGCGCCACGGGGTGGTGGTCTTCGACCTCGGCAGCAACGACCGCGACCCCTGGATCCTGCGGCGGAACATGCGCGAGGCGCGCCGCCTGGTGCGGCCGCGGCGCTGCATGGTGGTCGCGACGATCAACCCCGACCGCCGCGAGCCCCTCAACGAGGTCATCCGCCGGATCGCCGAGCGGCCCAACGTGGTGCTCTTCGACTGGCAGCGGCTCACCAAGCGCCGCCCGGAGCTGCTCACGGAGGACGGCGTCCACGCGACGCCCGAGGGGTACGGGGTGCGCGCCCGCCAGCTGATCCGCGCGATCCGCCGCTGCCCCGTGATGGGCCAGCGCCGCTAGGCCGAGCGCCGCGTCCTCCGCGCGGGCAGCCGCCCCCTGGACGGACGGCCGCCCCCGGGTAGTGTGGGCGCATGCCCCCGCCCGCCGAGGCAACCGCACACGGCGGCCACGCCCATCACGGGCACGGCGAGCACGAGCACGCCCACGCAGGGGGCGCGCACGGGCACGGCCACGCGGCCGATTTCGCGCGCCGCTTCTGGGTTTCGCTCGCCCTCGCGGTGCCGGTGCTCGCCTTCTCGCCGATGATCCGCGACTGGCTGGGCCTGCCGGAGGTGACGGGCGCCCAGGAGGTCGTCGCGCCGGTCTTCGGCACGCTCGTCTTCATCTACGGCGGGCGGCCGTTCCTTGTGGGAGCGGTCGCCGAGCTGCGCACGCGCCGGCCGGGGATGATGACCCTGATCGCGCTCGCCATCACGGTCGCGTTCGCGGCCAGCGCGGCGACCGCGCTGGGGCTCTTCGACCTCGAGTTCTGGTGGGAGCTCGCCGCGCTGATCGTGATCATGCTGCTCGGGCACTGGCTCGAGATGCGCGCCGTTGGCCAAGCGCGCGGCGCGCTCGAGGCGCTCGCGGAGCTACTTCCCGACGAGGCCGAGCGGGTCCGCGACGGAGCCGTGGAGACGGTGCCGATCGCCGCGCTGGAGCCGGGCGACGTCGTGCTCGTGCGGCCGGGCGGTCGGATCCCCGCCGACGGGCGGATCGTGGACGGGGCGGCTGCGATCGACGAGTCGATGATCACCGGCGAGTCGTGGCCGGTGGCTCGCGACCGCGGCGACCGCGTCGTCGCGGGCACGGTCGCCACGGACTCGGCGCTGCGGGTGCGGGTCGAGGCGGTGGGCGAGGACACCGCGCTCGCGGGGATCCGGCGGCTGGTCGCGGAGGCGCAGTCCTCGCGCTCGCGCGCCCAGGCGCTCGCCGACCGCGCCGCGGCGGCGCTCTTCTACGTCGCCGCGACGGCGGGCGCTGTGACGTTCGCCGTCTGGGCAGGGCTCGGCGAGGCGGGGGAGGCGGTCACGCGGACGGTCACGGTGCTCGTGATCTCCTGCCCGCACGCGCTCGGCCTGGCGATCCCGCTCGTGATCGCGATCTCGACCTCGCTCGCGGCGCGCGCGGGGGTGCTCGTGCGCGACCGCCTCGCGCTCGAGCGCATGCGCCGCGTCGACGTCGTGCTCTTCGACAAGACCGG
>PKER01000064.1 GCA_002919115.1 bacterium | reverse complement strand
GGCGCTACGCCGCGCGGGGAAGCTCGCGCTCCGCGCCCCGCGTGAGGCCGAGCTCGCGCGCGGCGCGCCCGATCGTGTGCGCCGCGTTCTGCAGCTCGTCGACGCGGTGGTTGGCCATCACCGCGAGCCGCAGCCGCGCCGTGCCCTCGGGCACGGCGGGCGGGCGCACGGCCTCGGCGTAGACCCCGGCGGCCAGGACGCGCTCGCTGAGCTCCATCGCCCGCGCGGAGTCGCCGACCATCACGGGGACGATCTGCGTGCGCCCCCCGCCGATGTCGAGGCCGGCCTCGGCGAGCGCCTCGCGCAGGGCGGCCGCGTTGCGCCGGAGCTGGGTGACGACGCCGGGCCGCGAGTCGAGCATGCGCAGCGCGGCGAAGGCGGCGCCGACCGCCGGGGGCGGCGGCGCGGTCGAGAAGATGAACGGCCGCGCGCAGTTGATGAGCAGCTCGCGCACCTCCTCGCTCGCGCACACGTAGGCGCCGTAGCTGCCGAGCGCCTTGCTGAGCGAGCCGACGATCACGTCGATCTCGCCGCCGAGGCCCGCCGCGGCGACCGTCCCGCGCCCGCCGGGCCCGATCGTGCCGACCGCGTGGGCCTCGTTCACGACGAGCCGGCAGCGGTGCCGCGCGGCGAGCTCGGCGAGCTCGGGCAGGGGCGCCACGTCGCCGTCGAGCGCGAAGATGCCGTCGGTGGCGATCAGCGCGGCGCGGTCGCCGGCCTTGCGCAGCCCCCAGGCGAGGTGCTCCAGGTCCCGGTGCCGGTAGGCGAACCGGTGGGCCCGCGAGAGCCGGCAGCCGTCGATGACGCTCGGGTGGCTGAGCTCGTCAGCGAAGACGATGTCGCCCTCGCCCGCGAGCGCGGTGATCGCGCCGACGTTCGCCAGGTAGCCCGAGCCGAAGAGCAGGGCCGCGGGCCGGTCGTGGAACTCGGCGATCGCCCGCTCGAGCCGTTCGTGCGGGCCCATGTTGCCGCAGGCCAAGCGCGACGCGCCCGCGCCCGCGCCCCAGCGCTCGGCCGCGTCGGCTGCCGCCTGCCGCACGCGCGGGTTGTCGGCGAGCCCGAGGTAGTTGCTCGAGCACAGCACGATGACCTCGCGGCCCTCCAGGGTCACGCGCGGTCCCTGCGAGCTCTCGACCAGTCGGAGGCGGCGGCGAAGCTTCGCGGCCTGGAGCTGGTCGAGCCTCGCGGCGACGTCCATGGCCGACCTCAGCCGCTCCGGGACGGCGCCCGAGGGGGCCGCGGCGCGGACGCCGCGCACCGCCGGCGGGCAAGGCAGTCGCCCTCCCGAGCGAGCCCGGGGACTCCCTCCGAGCTGATAGATGGCGGCATCTCGATTCCTTCTCTCCTGTGATCCCCGGCGAGACAGAGGCTACGCCCGCCGCCGGACGCCAAGGCCCGGCGCGCGACGCAGGGCCGGGGGAGGCCGCGTCACTCGTCGGGCGCGTTGTCCAGCGACTCCCAGAGGTAGAGGCAGGCGAGCGTGCGGTGCGGGCGCCAGGGCTCGGCGATCCGCTCGAGCTCCTCGCGGCCGGGCAGGTCGTCCAGCTCGTACTGGATGCGCACCGCGTTCCGGATGCCCAGGTCGCCGACCGGCAGGATGTCCGGGCGCTCCAGGTGGAACATGCAGAACATGTGAGCGGTCCACTCGCCGAGGCCGCGCACCGCCACGATCTCCCGGATCACGGTCTCGTCGTCGAGCTCCGGGAAGCGGTCGACCTCGAGGGTGCCGTCGAGCACGTGCGTTGCCAGGTCGCGCAGATACTCGACCTTGCGCCCCGAGAGCCCCGCCGCGCGCAGGTCGGCGACGTCGGCGCCGAGGATCTGCTGCGGCGTGGGGACCTCGCCCCCGAAGAGCTCCAGCACGCGCCGGTAGATGGTCGCCGCGGCCTTGGTCGAGAGCTGCTGGCCCACCACCGCGCGCAGCAGCGCCCCGTAGGCGTCCGTGCGCGGGCGCCCGCGCCGGCGCTGCTCCATCGACAGCGGGCCGATCCGGCGGATCAGCCGGGCCATCACGGGGTCGGCGGCGGCGAGGTGCACGAGGGGGGTGGACGCGCCCGTCATCCCCCGGTTGTTTAGCGGGTCACCGCCCGCGCCAGCGCGGCGCCCGCTTCTCGGCGAACGCCCGGATGCCCTCGCGGAAGTCCTCCGACGCGAAGCACGAGCGGCGCAGCTCGATCAGCTCCCGCTCCTCCTCGGCGGTGAGCCGGCGGGCGCGGGCGAGCGTCTCGATCGCCCGCTTGTTGCCGCGCAAAGACAGCGGGGCGTTCGCCGCGATCTCGCCGGCGAGCGCCAGGGACCGCGCCTCGAGCTCGTCGTCGTCCGCGACCTCGCCGACGAGCCCGATCTCTCTGGCGCGCTCGGCGCTCACCGTGCGGCCGGTGAGGAACAGATCGCGCGTCGCGGCGACGCCGATCACGTCGATGAAGCGCTCAAGGCCCGTGTGCCCGTAGATCAGGCCGAGCTTCGCGGGCGGCATCCCCAGCTTGGCGCCCGCCGCGCAGATGCGCAGGTCGCAGCGCACCGCGAGCTCGAGGCCGCCGCCGAGGCAGTGCCCGTTGATCGCCGCGACCACCGGGTAGGGATGGGAGCTCACCGCCTCCATCGCGGCGTGGAATGGGTGCGCGACGAGCGCCTCGGCGTCGCGCTCGAAGGTCTCGTCGGGGATCCCGGAGATGTCGTAGCCCGCGGAGAACGCCGGGCCCGTCCCGGTGATCACCACGCAGCGGATCTCGATCCCGCGGTCGAGCGCGGGCAGCGCCTCGGCCAGCGCGTCGAGGACCTCGTGGTCCAGCGGGTTGCGCTTCTCCGGGTTGTTCAGCCGCAGGCGGGCGACCGCCTCGGCGGGGAAGTCCAGGACGAGCTTGCCGCTCGCGAGCTCCTCGGTGCCCATGCCCGGGCATTCTGCGCCACCGAGGGCGCCCGGCGCATCACTCGCCGCCGGGGCTCACTCGAGCACGACGAGGACGTCGCCCTCCTGAACGGCCTGGCCCTCCTCGCAGAGGATCTCGGCGACCGTGCCGGAGTCCTCCGCCTCGACCGGCATCTCCATCTTCATCGACTCGAGGATGACGACGGTGTCGCCCTCCTCGACCTGGTCGCCGACGGAGACCTCGATCTTCCAGACGGTTCCCGTGATGTGTGCCTCGATTTCGGCCATCGCGAGCTTCGATCCTTTCGGTTTCCAAGTCCAGGGCGCCGCTCGGGCGCCGGGGCGGCGGGGCGCGCGCCCCATCGGCGCGGCACAATAGCCGCCCGTGTCAGCGGAAGCGCAAGCGCCCCCGCAACCCGCCGGCGCCGAGGAGGGCGACCGGCAGGCGTCCGCCTCGGCCATCACGGCGATCGTCGCCGCGCGCAACGAGGCCGACCGGATCGGCGCCACGGTCGCCGCGCTGCGCGACACCTTCCCCGGCGCCCACGTGATCGTGGCCGACGACGCAAGCGACGACGGCACGGCGGCCGCGGCGCAGGCGGCCGGGGCGCAGGTGGTGAGCGGCGAGCGCTCGGTGGGCAAGGGCGGGAACGTGAACCGGGCTGCGGCCGCGCTGATCGTGGACGGCGGCCCGCAGGGCGTCGTGCTGCTCTGCGACGGGGACCTCGCCGGCACCGCGGCGGAGCTGCCGCCGCTGGTCGAGGCCGTGGAGGGGGGCTCGTGCGACCTCGCCGTGGCGGCGTTCGCGCGGCGCGTGGGCGGCGGCTTCGGCATCGCGCTGCGCTTCGCCCGCTGGGCGATCGAGCGGCTCTGCGGGTACCGCGCCGGGGCGCCGATCTCCGGCCAGCGGGCGCTGAGCGCCGACGCCTTCCGCGCGGTCGTGCCCTTCGCGGAGGGCTACGGGATGGAGATCGGCATGACCGTGGACGCGGTGCGCGCCGGGTACGAGGTCCGCGAGCTCGAGCTGCCGCTCGCGCACCGGGCGACGAAGCGCAACCTGCGCGGCTTCCTGCACCGCGGCCGGCAGCTCCGCGACTTCGTCCGGGTCTACCTGCAGAAGCGCTGAGCGGCGCGAGGCGCGCCGTCGGTCGGCGCGGCTGGATAGCCTGCGGCCGTGATCCTCGCGATCGACCAGGGGACGACCGGGACCAAGTGCCTCGTGTTCGACGGAGAAGGCCGCGTCGCCGGCCGCGCCTACAGCGAGTTCCGCCAGCACTTCCCGCGGTCCGGGTGGGTCGAGCACGACGCCGCCGAGATCTGGGAGGTGACCCGCCGGGTCGCGGGCGAGGCGCTCGCCGACGCCGGCATCGACGGGCGCGAGCTGGCCGGGGTCGGGATCACCAACCAGCGGGAGACCGTGGTCGCCTGGGACCCGCGCACCGGCGAGCCGGTCCACCACGCGCTGGTCTGGCAGGACCGCCGCACCGCGGAGCGCTGCGACGAGCTGCGCGAGGCGGGGCGCGAGGAGCTCTTCCGCGAGCGCACGGGCCTCGTGCTCGACCCCTACTTCTCGGGGACCAAGATCGAGTGGCTGGTGCGCAACGTGGAGGCCGCCCGGGAGCGGGCCGTCTTCGGGACGATCGACTCCTGGCTCGTCTACAAGCTCACCGGTCGCCACGTCACCGACTACTCGAACGCGTCGCGCACGCTGCTCTTCGACATCCGCAACCTGCGCTGGGACGAGGAGCTCTGCGAGATCCTGGGCGTCGACCCCGCGCGGCTGCCCGAGCCCTTGCCCTCCGCGCACGTGTACGGGACGACGACCGAGTTCGGCGGCGAGGTCCCGGTCGCGGGGATCGCCGGCGACCAGCAGGCGGCGCTCTTCGGCCAGGCGGCCCACCGGCCGGGTGACGGCAAGAACACCTACGGCACGGGCAGCTTCGTCCTGCTGAACGCGGGCGCGGAGCCGCCGCGCCCCGAGGAGGGCCTGCTCGCCACGGTCGCGTGGGGGATCGGCGACCGCGTCGACTACGCGCTCGAGGCCTCGATCTTCGTGACCGGCGCCGCCGTGCAGTGGCTGCGCGACGGGCTCGGGGTGATTGCCGAGGCCGCGGAGACGGAGGCGCTCGCCGGCTCGATCGACGGCAACGACGGCGTCTACTTCGTCCCGGCGCTCACGGGGCTGGGGTCGCCCTACTGGGACCCGTACGCGCGCGGCACGATCGTCGGGCTCTCGCGCGGGTCGGGCCGGGCGCACCTGGCGCGGGCGGCGCTCGAGGCGATCGCCTACCAGACCGTCGACGCGGTGCGCGCGCAGGAGCGCTGCGCCCCCGAGCCCCTGCGCGAGCTGCGCGCCGACGGCGGGGCGGTGGCCAACCGCTGGCTCCTGCAGTTCCAGGCGGACGTCCTCGGCGTGCCGGTGGTGGTCCCCGAGATCACCGAGACGACGGCGCTCGGCGCCGCCTACCTCGCGGGGCTCGCGGTCGGCGTCTGGGACCGCGAGCAGCTCGCCGGGATGTGGCGGGCGGCCGCGCGGTACGAGCCCCGGATGCCCGCGGGCGAGCGCGAGGCGCTGCTCGCCGACTGGGCCCGCGCGGTCGAACGCGCGCGCGGCTGGACGCAGCCGGAGCCGGCGCGTAACCCCGCCGAGGCGCGCGGGTAACGTTCGCCGACGAAGGCCCCGCACGCGAATGACCGAGCTCAAGCCACAGGTCTACAAGGACCCCCGCCCACCGGAGACCTTCACGCGCTTCCACGAGTGGACGCGGACGCACGAGCCGGGGTGGGTGTACGACGCGGTGCGGGTCCTCGTCACCCCGATCGCGCTCTTCCCCTACCGCACCCGGGCGATCGGCACCGAGAACGTGCCCGCCAGCGGGCCCGTCGTGCTCGCTCCCAACCACTTCTCGAACATGGACCACTTCTTCCTCGGCGTGTACATCCGCCGGAAGGTCCAGTTCATGGCGAAGTCGCAGCTGTTCTCCAACCCGATCCTGAACTACATCTTCCGGGTCGGCGGGGTCTTCCCGGTGCGCCGCGGCTACGCGGACGAGGAGGCCTTCCGGACCACCTACACGATCCTCGGGCGCGGGGGCTGCGTCGGGATCTACTGCGAGGGCGGGCGCTCGCGGACCGGCCAGCTGGGCGAGCCGCGCCGGGGCATCGGCCGGATCGCGCTCGAGTCCGGCGCGCCGATCGTGCCGGTCGCGATCCACGGCTCCGCCGCGGTGCGCCGCTGGAAGCGCCTGCACTTCCCGAAGGTCACCGTGCAGTTCGGCGAGCCGCTCAGCTTCGACGTCGTCGAGTCGCCGAGCCGCGAGCAGCAGGTCGAGGCCGCGCAGGAGATCTTCGGGCGCGTCAAGGCGATGTACGCGGAGCTCGAGGCCCGCGGGCGCGAGAGCGTCCGGCGCGACAAGCCGGCCGACCGGGCGGCGTAGCGGCCGGTCGCCGGCAGCCGGCTTCCAGCTGCCGTCGGCTTTTACCGTCGTCGGGTTGAGGCCCCGCCTGGGAACCTGCGGCCTCACGACCGCCCCGCCCACGAGATCGCGGTTGCGGCTCCCGGGGGGCCTCAACTGCACACTCGCGAAACCGGTTGTCGCGAGTGCGCGCTTGGGGCTCCCGGGGGCCTCAGGTGCGAGTTCGCGATGCGGGACGGGGGCGCTGCTACTCGTACCGCCGCTTCAGCTCGGGCCACGCGTCCGGGTCGTGGCCCGGGATGACCACCGCCTGCGGGTACTGGCGGACGAACAGCTTGAGCTCCTGCAGGGAGCGCCGCCAGGTGTGCGGGTCGTACGGGCGCGGGGGCGGGGGAGCGTCGTCGAGCTGCGCGAGCGTGTAGATCGAGTCGCCCGCGATCACGAGGTCGCGGTCGCGCAGGCGGCAGATCACCGACTGGTGGCCGGCGGAGTGGCCGGGCGTGAACGCGAGCCGCACCGACCCGTCGCCGAAGAGGTCGATGGTGCGGCCGAAGGTCGCGTACGAGCTCACCGCGGCGCTGGAGTAGTCCACGGTGCGGTAGTCGAAGGCGTAGTCGTAGTGGGCGTGCCGGTAGCCGTGCAAGAACGGCCTGCTCACCGTCGCCGCGGCCTCCCACTCGGGCTCGGAGACCACGAACGTGGCGTTGCCGAACTCCGCCATCCCCGAGGTGTGGTCGAGGTGCAGGTGGGTCATCACGACGAGGCGGATGGAGGCGGGGTCGATCCCCCGTGCCCGCAGCTGGGCGGGCAGGTCCTCGCCCGGCTCGAGCTCGGGCTTGGCGTAGCTCGAGACGATGCGCCCGAGGTTCGCGGACGGCTTCGCCGAGACCGACGGGTGCAGCCCGGTGTCGACCAGGAAGCGCCCGGCGCCGGGGTGCTCGATCAGGAACGCGGGGCAGGGCACGGTGAGCCAGCGCGACCGAGGCGTGCCGAGCCCGAGCATGCGCAGCCTGCCCATGCGCTCGCCGCCGGCGCGCTCCAGGAACGCGCGCGGCAGGTGCACGCGGCCGACCTCCAGCGCCTCGACGGAGACGGTCGCGCCGGGCTTGCCGCCGCTGAGCGGGCCCTCGAGCGGGCGTGGGTGCGCCTTGATCTTCACGCGCGGGAGCGTACTCCGGGGCAGCCGCGGACCCGGCCTGCGCGGGGCCCGGCGGGCGCAGGATTGCGCGTCGCCCCGGCGGGCGCCCGGGAATATGCTGCCCGCGGATGAGCGAGCGGTCGAAGATCTTCGCCCCTGGCCTGCTCGAAGGCCGCGTCTGCGTCGTCTCCGGGTCGGGCAGCGGCCTCGGCCGGGCGACCGCGCTCGAGCTCGCCCGCCTGGGCGCCACCGTCGTGGGCTGCGGACGCCGCCCGGAGCCGATCGAGGAGACCACCCGCATGATCCGGGAGGCCGGCGGCAGCGCCGACCACGAGGCCCTGGACATCCGCGACGAGGAGGCGGTGGACGCCTTCTTCGACCGCCTGCTGGAGCGCCACGGGCGCCTCGACGTGCTCGTCAACAACGCCGGCGGTCAGTTCCTCTCGCCCGCGGAGGCGATCTCCCCGAAGGGCTTCCGCACGGTCATCGAGCTCAACGTGGTGGGGACGTGGCTGATGACGCACGCGGCGGCGACCAAGGCGTTCATCCCAGGGGGCGGCGGCAAGGTCCTGAGCGTCACGCTCTCGCCGCACAACGGCATGCCCGGCATGGTCCACTCGGGCGCGGCGCGCGCCGCGGTCGAGAACATGATGCGCACGCTCTCTGTCGAGTGGGCGCGCTTCAACATCAGGCTCTGCGCGATCGCCGCGGGCCAGTTCGACACCGAGACCCTGCGCACGAAGTACCCGGCCGAGGTCACGCGCGGCCTCGCCGACACGATCCCGCTCGGGCGCCTCGGCACGGAGGAGGAGTGGGCCTGGCTCGTCGCCTACCTCGCCTCGCCCGCGGGCGACTTCTTCTCCGGCACCACGATCACGATGGACGGCGCCCGCGACAACTGGTTCGGCAAGTGGCCGCCCGCGCTCCAGGGCGGCGGCGGGGAGGGCTCCATCCCGGCCGAGGAGCGGCGCCCGAAGCCCTGAGCCGCAGGGCTCGCGCATCACGCGCCGACTGTGCGAGGCAACGCTTTCGCACGCTCGGCGGAGCCCGGGCGCCCGGGCGGGGGCGCTAGACGCCGAACGCCTTGCGGATCCGCTCGCAGGTGGCGGCCTGGGCGAGGTTGAAGCCGCCCCCGCCGTCGCAGAGGTCCTTCCCGCCGCCCCCGCCGATCAGGTCCGGGCCGCCCTGCCCGTAGAGCTTGTCGTTTCCGTTCCCGCCGAGCAGGACGTCCTGGCCGGGGCCGCCCATGAGCCGGTCGTTCCCGCCGCCGCCGACGAGCACGTCCTTGCCCCGGCCGCCGCAGATGATGTCGTTGCCGCCGCGGCCGAGGATCGTGTCGTTGCCACCGCCGCCGTAGATCACGTCGTCTCGCGGCGTGCCGCGGATCTCGTCCGCGAGCTTGGTGCCCACGATCGTCGCGTTCTTGCCGCCGCAGCGCTTCGGCTTCGCCGCCTTGGCGCGCGGGGTGGCGGTGCTGGCGTCGCTCGGCGCGCCGAGCGACGCCGCGAGCCCGACGGCGAGGGCGAACGTGGCCAGCGCGAGCAGCAGGCGTGACCGCCGGATCCCCGTCACCGTGTCGTCCCGTGCGCGCCCCATCACGCACGCACCACCATAGACGCCGGATCCTCGGGGCGTCGCAGTTCGATCAGGTGTACATGCCGCCGAACTGACCGCCGGTCACGTTCAGTACCTGGCCGTGGATGAAGTTGGACCACGGCGTGCACAGCAGGAAGATCCCGCCCGCCGCCTCCTCGGGGCTGGCGCCGCGCCCGAGCGGCGCGGCTGGCGGCTCAGCTCCGAGGGCGGCCAGGTCGCCGGATCGGCCCGGGAGCTCGCCGCGAGCGCCCCGTTCCTGCTGCCGCCGATCGACGGCATGGAGCTGGTCACCCCGGAGATCCGCACCGGCCGCATGTACCCGCTGATCTGGCAGGACGGCCAGTGCGAGCACGTCGAGCCGGTGGCCGGGCGGTGCCCCGAGGCCGCCCGCGAGATCATGGTGAGCGAGGCGAGCGGCTTCCGCCTCGGCTCGGCCGTACGGCTCACCGCGGTGGCCGGCGCGGACGGCAGGCCCGCCCCGCTGCGGGTGGTCGGCGTCTACCGGCCCGGCCCGCCCGGCGACCCGTTCTGGTTCGGCCGCAACCTGTTCCCGCAGACCGCCGGGTTCGGGGACCGGGGGGACGCGCTGTTCACCGTCCCGGCGACCGCCCGCGAGACGCGCACCCCGGAGAACGTGCCGTGGACGTCCACCGCGATCGTCATGATCGACCCGGCCCGGTTCACCGCCGGGGGCGTCGCCGCCCTCGAGGCCGCCCACGCGCTCACCCAGCGTCTCGGCCCGGACAACCTCATCGTCGTCTCCCAGGTCCCGGCGCTCATCGCCGAGCTGCGCGCGCAGAGCGGCGGGGTGGGCGTGCCGAGCCTGGTGGTGATCGCGCAGCTCGTCGCGCTCGGCTGGCTGCTGCTCTTCCTCACCGTCCGCGACCTGGTGACCGCCCGCGGGCCGGAGATCGCGCTCGCCCGGCTGCGCGGCCACGG
>PKER01000346.1 GCA_002919115.1 bacterium | reverse complement strand
ACCGCGGCGACCGCGACGGTCGCGGCCCCGGTGGCGACGGTGCCGCCGCTCATGCCCGACTTGGGCAGCGCCTTGCGGGCGAGCGCGGCGACCGCGCCGAGGAACGGGAGCGGGAAGAGCGCGCCGAGGCGCCGGCGCATCTTCTCGCGCGCCCGCGCGATCGCCATCCGGACCGACCCGGCGGAGACGCCCTCCTCGAGCGCGATCTGCTTGTGGCTCTTGCCCTCGAGGACGTGCCCCACGAACGCGGTCCGCTGCAGGTCGGTGAGCTCTTCCTCCACGCCCGCGACCATGCCGCGCACGGTCTCGCGGTCCGCCGCCACGTCGTGCGCGGAGGGGACCACCGCCTGCGTCGAGGCGCTTGCGACGGGGAAGGTCGGCGGCGTCCGCAGGCGGGACCGCAGCTGCTCGCGGGCGACGTTGCGGGTGATGCCGCGCACCCACGCGCCGAGGTGCTCGGGACGGGTCCCGCGCCGCAGCTCCTTGTTGACCTCGATCAGCGCGAGCTGGACGACGTCCTCGGCGGCATCGGGGTCGACCACCTGCCGGGCGGTGCCCAGCATGCCGATCCGGAAGCGCCGCGCGAGCTCCTCGAAGGCGCGCTCGTCGCCGGCCGCGCAGCGCTCGACGAGGTCGTCAGGTTGCGTATGTGGCCCCGTCCCAATCTCCATCGCGATTCACGCCGAAGAGGTGCCCCTTTCCCGGATGAAGGTAGCCGAGGGCACCCGAGATTGCCACCGACAACCGTGCCCGCCAAGGCCCGTGCAGAAGAAATTGGGAGATCGAGAGTGATCTTTTTCGCTTCCGTGCCGACTAAGGGACAGAGACGTCTCAGCAGCAGGTGCAAAGCCGCAAACACGGGGGCATGAAGCCATGTTGTTCAGGAAGGTCGAGGTTGGGGATGCAGCGATTCGGTGGCCGTCCGTCGCTCGCAGGGGAGGCATCGTTTCATCCAGGTCTTCTCATCGGCACCAGGCGTTCGGACATGAAGTCCGGGGCATGACCGCTCGACGGGCGGAGCGCTCGGAAACGTGTACGTGCCAGCGGTGCGCCGGCCCGGGGGCGGCGGCCGCGGCGAACTGCACCGACCAACTCGCCGGCCGGGTGCGCGATGCGGCCGCGCGGTATCGCGTCGGCCTCTGCACGGCGAGCGACCTCCTAATCGCCCTCGCGGACGCGCGGGTGGCCGCGGGCGGCAGCGTCCCGACGGCCGTACAGGACGGGGTCATCGGCGCCGAGGCGCTCATCGCGAAGGCCCGGCGGACGGTCTCGGTACCGGACCGCCCGGTGGTCATCGGGCGCATCCTCGACAAGCTCGAGGCTACGCTCGATGACGCTTGCGCGCAGGGTGGTGAGCGCTAGCGACCGACGCGAAAGCTCTTCCCGTAAAACCCGCAATCGCGTCGGGCGCGGCGCGCGCCCATCTGCTTAGCTCGCCACATCGCGGCGGGGGGAGAAACCCGCCGCGGTGTGGCTTTTCATTGGATGGGGATGAGCACAGCCGAGGCACACGTTCCGCCGCAGAACCTCGAGGCCGAGGAATCGGTCCTCGGCGCGATGATGGTCTCCGAAGCCGCGATCGCCTCGGTGATCCTCGACGTCCACCTGACCGAGGAGGACTTCTACCGGGAGCGCCACCGGATCATCTTCCGCGCGATCCGGCAGCTCTCTGAGCGCGGCGAGCCGGTCGACGCGCTCACGGTCACCGAGTACCTCACGCAGCTCGGCGAGCTCGCCGAGGCGGGCGGCCGCGAGTTCGTCTCGAGCCTCGCGACGGCGGTGCCCGTGCCGGGCAACGCGGGGCACTACGCGAAGATCGTCAAGGCGAACTCGATGCTGCGCCGCCTGCTCGCGGCATCGCAGCGGATCCAGCGCTCGGTGCACGAGCGCGAGGCCGAGCCGCGCGAGCTCGTCGAGCAGGCCGAGCGCATGCTGTTCGAGGTCGCGCACGACACCTCGGCGCAGGACTTCGTCTCGATCACCAGCATCCTCGAGCGCGAGACGACGCGCCTGGAGGAGCTCTCCGAGGGCCGCCGGGACCTCACCGGCACCCCGTCCGGGTTCATCGACTTCGACAACCTCACCGGCGGCTTCCAGCCCGGCAACCTGATCATCCTCGCGGCGAGGCCGGCGATGGGCAAGTGTCTGGTGGGCGCCACCCGCATCTACGACCCGACCACTGGAGCCCGCCGCCGCCTGGACGAGCTTTTCGAGGCCGCGCAGCGTGGCGAGGACATCTGGGTCGCGTCGATGGGGTCCGACCTCAAGCTGCGCCCGTCCCGCGCCGCTGCGATTGCGCGCAACGGCCGCAAGCCGACCTTCCGGGTCACGACCCGTCTCGGGCGCACGATCCAGGCGACCGGCAACCACCCGCTGATGACGCTCGAAGGCTGGAAGCCAGTCGCGGAGCTCGGCGTGGGGGACCGGATTGCGGTGCCACGCAGTCTCCCCGTCGACGGCGGCGAGGAGATGCGGGACGCCGAGGTGGTCATGCTTGCCGCGCTGATCGCGGACGGCAACCTGACCAACCGGACTCCGCGGTTCTGTTACGGCGACGTCCGTTCGGAGATCTACCGCGAGGTCGAAGCGGCAGCAGAGGCGCTGGGCGTGCAGATGCGGCCTGACGGCCACGGGAACGGCTCACTGAGTGCGGGCCGGGGATCGCCTTCCAACCCGGTGACCGACCTTCTGCGGCGGCACGGCCTGATGGGGCTCCACTCGGGAGAGAAGTTCGTGCCCGACCCGATCTTCAGGCTCGGCAACCAGCAGATCGCACGGTTCCTGGGGATCCTCTTCGCCTGCGACGGGCACATCCACGTGTCTGATCGCTTCGCGCAGATCGGCTACACGACCATCAGCGAGCGCCTCGCACGCGATGTCCAGCACCTCCTTCTCAGGCTTGGGATCGTGGGCAAGATCCGAACGCTACGGCGCGAGGTGTACGAGGGCTCGCCGGTTCGCGCGCTTGAGGTGCGCGTCACCGGGCAGGCCGACCTCCTGGCCTTCTGCGAGCTGATTGAGGTCCCCGGCAAGCGCGAGCAGCAGCGCCGCGCGCTCGAGCGCCTGAGCGAAGTGGGCCCCTTCACCAACGTGGACACCATCCCCCGCGATGCTTGGAAGCTCGTCTTGGAGGCCAAGGGAACGCGTTCTTGGGCCGACGTGAGCGCCGCGCTCAACCGTCCGCGCAACCACAACTGGCATGTGGGAACGAGAGGGCTCTCCCGGGTCCTGATGGCGGAGCTAGCGACGGCTCTGGCTGAACCGACCCTCGAGCACCTCGCCACCTCCGACATCTGGTGGGACGAGATCGCGTCGATCGAGCCCGCCGGGGTGGAGGAGACCTATGACCTCCAGGTGCCGGGCGACGAGTCCTTCGTCGCGGACGACATCGTGGTGCACAACAGCGCGCTCGTCGCCAACATCGCCGACTTCGTCGCCGTCGAGAAGGGGCTGCCGGTCGCCTTCTTCTCGCTTGAGATGTCCGAGACGGAGCTCGCCCACCGCTTCCTCGCCTGCCGCGCGCGCATCGCCGGCGACAAGCTCCGCAAGGGGCAGATCAAGAGCCTCTGGCCGAAGGTCCTGCGCGCGTCCAACCAGCTCGAGAACGCGCCGATCTGGATCGATACCTCGTCCGACCTCAGCGTCCTGGAGCTCCGCTCCAAGGCGCGGCGCCTGTACTCGCGCGAGGGCAAGCTCGGCCTGATCATCGTGGACTACATGCAGCTCATGCGCCCGGACGACCCGCGGGCCAACCGCGTCGAGCAGGTCGGCCAGATCTCCCGTGGCCTCAAGCTGCTCGCGGGCGAGCTCAACGTGCCGGTGCTGGGCATCTCGCAGCTCTCCCGCGCGCCTGAGCTGCGCCCGGACAAGCGCCCGATCCTCTCCGACCTGCGTGAGTCCGGGAACCTCGAGCAGGACGCGGACCTCGTCTGCTTCATCTTCCGCCAGGAGTACTACGAGCAGGACCCCGACGAGGACATCCGCGGCAAGGCCGAGCTGATCCTCGCCAAGCACCGCAACGGCCCGATCGGCACGGTCGAGCTCGCGTTCCAGAGCATCTACCCGCGGTTCATGAACCTCGCGCGGACCGACCGCACGGGCCAGCCGCCGCCGGACGCGGGCGGCGAGGGCGGCGACGCGGCCGCGCACGACGACCCGTTCGGCGTCGACGAGGATGAGTTCTGAGCGCGGCGCAAATCCCGCACGGGCGGAGGGCGCGTCCGTGCCGCGCCTGGCTGCGCCCGGGGCCGGCAACGTCGTGCCGCTGCGCCCCGGCGACGCGACCGTGGGCGCCTGCCCGCTCGCCAAGTGCGACGGCACCGGCTGGGTGGAGACGGAGGCGGGCGTCGTCGAGCCCTGCGAGTGCCGCAGCCTGCGGCGCAAGCGCACGCGCGGCGTCTCCTCGGCGATCCCGCCGCGCTACCGCGGCGTCTCCTTCGACCGCCCGCCGGTCTCCGACATGGCGCGCCGGCCGGAGACGCGCGACGTGGTCGCGGTCGTGCGCGAGTACGTCGACAACCTGCAGGAGATGCTCGCGCGCGGGCGCGGCCTGTGGCTGAGCGGCGACATCGGCACGGGCAAGACCACGCTCGCGATGCTGGTCTCAAGCGCGGCCGCCGAGGCCGGCTACTCGCTCGCGGTGTACTCGCTGCCGCGCCTGCTCGCGCGCATCCGGCGCACCTACGACGCCGAGACGGCCGAGGACTCGTACCTGGAGTTCTTCGGTCGGCTCACGTCCGTCGACCTGCTGCACATCGACGACCTGGGCGCCGAGAAGCGCTCCGACTGGGTGCTCGAGCAGCTCTACGCGATCATCGACGAGCGCTACGTCTCCGAGCGCGCCGTGATCGTCACGACGAACTTGGACGAGTCCGAGCTCGAGGAGCAGATCGGGGCGCGGACGGTCTCCCGCCTCGTCGAGATCTGCGGCGACCCGCTTCGCCTGGAGGGCCCGGACCAGCGCTACCTCGCCACCTGAGGAACGCCGCGCCTTCCCCGTAAGCTCTGCGCCGATGCCAGGAATCGTGATCGTCGGCACCCAGTGGGGTGACGAGGGCAAGGGGAAGATCGTCGACCTGCTCGCGGAGCGGGCCGACGCCGTCGTGCGCTTTCAGGGTGGCAACAACGCCGGCCACACGATCGTGCGCGACGGCGAGGAGTTCAAGCTGCATCTGATCCCCTCAGGGATCCTGTATCGGGGCGTCACGTGCATCATCGGGAACGGCGTGGTGGTCGACCCGGCGGTGCTGATCTCCGAGCTCGACGGCCTGCGCCGCCGCGGCGTGGACGTGACCGGCGTGAAGCTCTCGGCCAACGCGCACGTGATCATGCCCTACCACGTGATGCTCGACTCGGCGGGCGAGGCCAAGCTCGGCAAGCTCGCGATCGGCACCACCAAGCGTGGCATCGGCCCCTGCTACGCCGACAAGGCGGCGCGCCTCGGGATCCGGGTGCAGGACCTGCTCGACCCGAAGATCCTGCGCAAGAAGATCCTCGCCGCGCTCGAGCCCAAGAAGCAGATGCTGCGCCCGTTCGCGCGCGACCCGCGGCTCGACCTGCACGCGATCGCCGAGCAGTACACGGCCTACGGCCACCGGCTCGAGCCCCACATTGCCGACACCGCGCGCCTGTGCTGGGAGATCCTCGACCGCGACGGCCTCGTGCTCTTCGAGGGCGCCCAGGCCGCGATGCTCGACCTGGACCACGGGACGTACCCGTTCGTCTCCTCGTCGAACCCGATCGCCGGGGCAGCGTGCGTCGGCGCGGGCGTGGGCCCCACCGACATCTCCGAGGTCTGGGGCGTCGCCAAGGCGTACACGACGCGCGTCGGCGCCGGGCCGTTCCCGACCGAGCTCGACGACGAGGTCGGCAAGCACCTGCTCACCAAGGGCCACGAGTACGGCACGACCACCGGGCGCGAGCGGCGCACCGGCTGGCTGGATTTGGTCGCGCTGCGCTACGCGGTGCGCCTCAACCGGCTCTCGGCGCTCGTGATCACCAAGCTGGACGTGCTCGCGGGCCTCGACCCGATCCGGGTCGCGGTGCGCTACCGCGGCGGCGACGGCGCGGTCTTCGACGAGTTCCCCTACCACCAGTCGATCCTGCACGCCGCCGAGGCCGAGTACGACGAGCTGCCGGGCTTCGACGGCGACATCGGCGCCTGCCGCGACGAGTCGGAGCTGCCGCAGGAAGCGCGCGACTACCTCGCCTACATCGAGGACTTCGTCGGCGTGCCGATCAAGCTGGTCGGCGTGGGCCCGGGCCGCGACCAGATCGTCGCGCGCGGCGAGCAGCCGGCCCTCCTGGCGGCCTGAGGCCTCGTCCACCGTCCGCGTCCACCGCTCCAGCCAAATAGACTGCCGCGCCTGATGTTCGAGAAGGTGCTGGTCGCCAACCGCGGCGAGATCGCGATCCGGGTGATGCGGACGCTGCGCGAGATGGGGATCGGCTCGGTGGCCGTCTACTCGGAGGCCGACCGCGACACCCCGCACGTGCGTTTCGCCGACGAGGCCTACCTGCTGGGCCCGCCGCTCCCCGCGGAGAGCTACCTCAACATCGAGCGCATCATCGAGGTCGCCCAGCAGGCGGGGGCCGACGCGGTGCACCCGGGCTACGGCTTCCTCGCCGAGAACGCCGCCTTCGCGCGGGCCCTCGAGGAGGCCGGGCTGGTCTGGATCGGGCCGCCGCCCAGCGCGATCGAGGCCATGGGCTCCAAGACCCGCGCCCGCGAGATCATGCAGGCGGCGGGCGTCCCGATCGTCCCCGGCTCGACTGAGCCCTCCGAGGACGTCGAGGCGGCGCGCAAGGTCGCTGCCGAGATCGGCTACCCGGTGGCGTGCAAGGCCGCGGGCGGGGGCGGCGGCAAGGGCTTCCGCGTCGCCCACTCGGAGGACGAGCTCGCGGAGGCGTTCGAGGGCGCCGCGCGCGAGGGCGAGAAGTTCTTCTCGGACCCGCGCGTGTACCTGGAGCGCTACCTCGAGGACCCCAGGCACGTCGAGGTGCAGATCCTCGCCGACGCGCACGGCAACGTCATCCACCTCGGCGAGCGCGACTGCTCGATCCAGCGCCGCCACCAGAAGCTGATCGAGGAGGCGCCCGGCCCGCTCGTCGACGAGGAGATGCGCGAGCGCATCGGCAAGATCGCGACCGAGGCCGCCGCGGCCGTCGACTACCGCGGCGCCGGGACGATCGAGGGCATGCAGGTGGGCGACGAGTACTTCTTCCTCGAGATGAACACCCGCGTGCAGGTCGAGCACTGCGTGACCGAGATGGTCACCGGCATCGACATCGTCCGCGAGCAGATCCGCATCGCCGCGGGCGAGCCGCTCTCGGTGACGCAGGAGGACGTGCAGCTGCGCGGGCACGCGATCGAGTGCCGCATCAACGCCGAGGCCGCGCACAAGAACTTCGCCCCGGCGCCCGGCCCGATCCACACCTACGTCGAGCCGTCCGGCCCGGGCGTGCGCGTCGACTCGGGGCTCGAGGCTGGCACCGAGGTCACCCCGCTTTACGACCCGATGGTCGCCAAGCTGATCGTCTGGGACGTCGACCGCGAGTCGGCCACCCGGCGCATGCTGCGCGCGCTCGACGAGTACAGAATCGAGCCGCTCACGACCCTGATCCCGTTCCACAAGGCGATCCTCTCCTCGGAGGAGTGGGCCAAGGCCTCGACCTGCCGCGAGCTGATCGCCGACCGCAAGTGGCTGAAGAGCCTCGCCCCGGCGGACCCCGCGCCCGCGAAGGGGGACGAGGAGGCCGAGCAGCTCACCGAGCGCACCTACAAGGTCGAGGTCGACGGCCGCCTGCACGAGGTCAAGGTGTTCGGCGCGGCCGCGCCCGCAGCGGCCGGAGCGAACCCCGCTCTCAAGTCCCCGCCGCGGCGCGAGCGCCGTCGCGGCGGCGGTGGCGGCGGCGCGGGCGGCCCCGAGCTGGCCTCGCCGCTCCAGGGCACCGTCTTCAAGGTCGCGGTCTCGGAGGGCCAGGAGGTCGCCGAGGGCGATCTGGTCTGCGTGATCGAGGCGATGAAGATGGAGAACGAGATCACCGCCCACCGCGCGGGCAAGATCGCATCGCTCAAGGTGAAGGAGGGCGACTCCGTGGGCAGCGGGGACGTCCTCGCGTTAATCGAGTAGCGCGCCCCACGTCACGGCGCCTGCGGCGGCCGTGACATGCTGTCTGGATGGAGCAGCGCCTCTCCCTGATCACGCTGGGCGTCGCCGACGTCGAGCGTTCCCGCGCCTTCTACGAGGCGCTCGGCTGGCGCGGGCACAGCCCCGACGGCGAGGTCGTCTTCTTCCAGGCGGGCGGCATGGTCGTCGCTCTGTGGGACCGCGCGAAGCTCGCGGCGGACTCGGGGGTGGAGGACGCGGGGCGTTCGGGCGGCTTCGCGCTCGCCCACAACGTGCGCTCCCCCGAGGAGGTCGACGCCGTGATCGAGGAGGCGCGCGCCGCGGGTGCGCGCATCGTGCGCGAGCCGGGCGAGGCCTTCTGGGGCGGGTACACGGCGGCCTTCACCGACCCCGACGGCCACCCCTGGGAGATCGCCCACAACCCCGGCTGGACGATCACCGACGACGGCCGCACGCTGCTCGGCCCATGAGCGCGGAGGCGCTGCGTTCACTGCCGTGGCGGGGTCCCGGCGAGGGCCGGCCGGCGCTGCCGCTCCCGCCCGGGAAGCTGCCGCTGCGGTACGCGGGCACGACGCGCAAGCGCTGGCGCTACGTCGCCGTCTTCGCCGACGAGGTCATGCTCTGCGCCGCGCGCGTGCAGGTCGGGCCCCTCGGGCAGACGTTCTGGGCCGTGTTCGACCGCGAGCGCGGCGAGCTCGTCGAGCGCACCGTGACGCTCCTGCCGGGGGCGCGCGGCGAGGTGTGGACGGAGACGGACGCGGGCGCCGTGCGCTGGGCGCCCGACGGCGGGTGCACGACCCGGATCGAGGGCCGCGAGCCGAAGACGGGCGAGCCGGTGCGTGCCTTCCTGCGCTTCACCGGCGCGGGCCGCTGGGTCGAGTCGGTCTGCCCGAACGGCGCCGACGGCTACGTGTGGACGCGCAAGCGCGCGGGCGTGCCGATCGCTTACGACGTGCGCGTCGGCGGGCGCCGCCTGCGCGGCGCGGCGCCGGGGATCGAGGACGAGTCCGCGGGCTATCACCCGCGCCGCACCGTCTGGAGCTGGTCGGCGGGCGTGGGCGAGCTCGCCGACGGCCGCGGCGTCGCCTGGAACCTCGTCGAGGGCGTGAACGACCCCGAGCGCAACTCCGAGCGCGCGATCTGGGTCGATGGCGAGCCCACCGAGCCCGGCCCGGTGCGCTTCGAGGGGCTCGACGCGGTCGCGTTCGCCGACGGCGCGCGCCTTGAGTTCAGCGCTGAGGCCGAGCGCGCCAAGGCGGAGAACCGCGTGATCGTGCGCTACTCGTACCGCCAGCCGTTCGGGGCCTTCCGCGGCACGCTGCCCGGCGGCCTTGAGCTCGCGCGCGGCCTCGGCGTCATGGAGCGCCACGACGCGACCTGGTGACGCGGGCCGCGCGGGCGGCTCCAGGCTCCGCAGGCGACGTCGCCGACCGTGCGATTCCGTTGCCATCCGCAGGGTTCTCGCCCGTCCGGCGGCATGGGCGGGGCTAGGACTGGGCGCTCTCGACCCGCCAGCGCCACGGCGGCTCCTCGCCCGGGGCGAAGCGCACGTGGTTGCGGCCCGCGAGCGTCTCGAGCGGGATCAGGCGGGGGTGGGCGGTCTCGGGCAGCGGCGTGCGCGCGTGTGCGAGCACGTCGGCGGCGCTCGCCCGCATCCTCCGCAGGCGCCAGCCGAGCGACGGCCGGTACTCCCAGTAGTCGACCGTGACGCCGCGGCCCGCGCGCCTGCGGTCGCGCACCGCGACGTAGACGGTGACGCGCCTGTTCGACGCGGTGAGCTCGGGCCGCGCGCCGGGCGCGGCGCAGCTCGGGCTGCGGCAGTGGCGGAAGCTCACCGGCAGAAGCGGCCGGCCGTCGG
>PKER01000022.1 GCA_002919115.1 bacterium | reverse complement strand
CGCCCGCCGCCCGCCGCTCGCACCTCGACGGCTTCGTCGCCGCGCTCTGGCCCGCGCGCGCCGAGGCCCGCAAGCGCTACTCGCGCGCGCTCGCCCAGCGCAATGCGCTCGTGGGGCGCATCCGGGCGGGAGCGGCATCCGCGGACTCACTCGCCGCCTGGGATCGCGAACTAGCCGAGGCCGGGGTGGAGCTCATGCGCACGCGCGCGGACGCGGCTGAGGCGCTCGCCGGAGGGTTTGCCGCCGCGGCCGCCGAGCTCGGCCTCGGTGACGAGGCGAGCCTGCGCTACCGGCCGCGCAGCGAAGCAACCAGCGCGGACGAGCTCGCCGCCGAGCTCGCCGAGCGGCGCTCGGGCGACATCGTCCGCGGCTTCACCGGGCACGGCCCGCATCTGGACGAGCTCGTCATCGCCCGCGGCGGCCGCTCGCTGCGCAAGTTCGGCTCGCAGGGCCAGCAGCGCGCGGCCCTGCTCGCGCTGCTCTTCGCGGAGCGCAGCGCGCTCGTAGAGGCCGGCCGCACGCCGCCCCTGATGCTGCTCGACGACGTGACCAGCGAGCTCGACCCCGAGCGCCGCGAGCTCCTCTGCGCGCGCCTTCTCGCGGGCGGAGGCCAGGCCCTGATCACCGCCACCGAGCCCGCCCACGTGCCCGAGAGCTGCCCGCGCCGCGAGGTTCCGGTGCGCGACGGCCGGATGCTGGGCGCCCTGGACGCGGCGGAGGCGGCATGAGCGACGGCGAGTTCCGGTCGCTGGCGGATGCCCTGCGCGAGGTGCGTGCCGAGGTCGCCCCGGCGACGCTGCTCGCGGCGGTCCAGGAGGCCTGGCCGCGGGCGGCGGGGGCGACGATCGCCGCCGAGGGCGAGCCCGTGGCCGAGCGCGACGGGGTGATCACGGTCGCCTGCCGCTCGGCGACCTGGGCGCAGGAGCTCGACCTCATGCAGACGGAGCTGCTCGCGCGCCTGCGGGAGGCCCTCGGGGAAGATCATCCCCATCCGCCGCTGCGGGGCCTGCGCTTCACCGCGGACGCGGCGCGGCGCTCCTAACGCGTGCCCCCCCGCCGCATTATCGGCGCATTTGCAGGGGTTTTTTGGCTTGTCCACGCCGGTTCCGGCGCCCCTCCCTGGTATCCTTATGTGAACTTGCACGAGGACCCCGGGCTCTTGCTCCAGCGCTGTCCGGAGAGGGGCTGGACGCTCGGGGTCTATTGACGAGCGCAACCGAGAGGACGTAGTGGCAAAGGCATCCAGCACGGCAGGCGAGCAGCCGAAGAAGGGGGGCAAGCGAGCGGCCAGCGACGGCTACTCGTCGCAGGACATCACGGTCCTCCGCGGGCTCGACCCGGTCCGCAAGCGGCCGGGCATGTACATCGGCTCGACCGGCCCGCGCGGGCTTCACCACCTCGTCTACGAGGTCGTCGACAACTCGGTGGACGAGGCGCTCGCGGGCTTCTGCGACCACATCGAGATCACGATCCACCCGGACGACTCGATCACCGTGGTCGACAACGGCCGCGGCATCCCGGTCGACGAGCACCCCGAGGAGAAGCGCTCGACCGCCGAGGTCGTGCTCACCGTCCTGCACGCCGGCGGCAAGTTCGGCGACGGCGGCGGCTACAAGGTCTCGGGCGGCCTCCACGGCGTCGGCGTCTCGGTCGTGAACGCGCTCTCCCAGTGGCTGCGCCTCGAGGTGCGCCGCGACGGCCACGTCTGGACCCAGGAGTACGAGCGCGGCGAGCCCAAGGCCCCGATCCAGCAGGGCGAGGCCACCGACGAGACCGGGACGACGATCACCTTCGCGCCCGACCCGGAGATCTTCGAAGAGGTCACTTTCGACTACCAGACGCTCGCCGAGCGCATGCGAGAGACCGCGTTCCTCACGCGCGGCCTGCGCATCGACCTGATCGACGAGCGCGGGTCCGGCGAGCGCGACACCTTCCACTACGAGGGCGGCATCGTCGACTTCGTCCACCACCTCAACGAGAGCAAGGACCCCCTCCACCGCAAGACCGTCTACTTCGAGAACGAGACGGACGAGGGCCACGTCGAGGTGGCGATGCAGTGGAACTCCTCCTACCAGGAGTCGATCTTCTCGTTCGCGAACAACATCAACACGCACGAGGGCGGCTCCCACCTCTCCGGGTTCCGCGCCGCGCTGACGCGCACGATCAACGCCTACGCTCGCGAGAAGGGCCTGCTCAAGGACAAGGACCCGAACCTCGCCGGCGAGGACGTGCGCGAGGGCCTGACCGCGGTGATCTCGGTGAAGCTGTCCGAGCCGCAGTTCGAGGGCCAGACGAAGACCAAGCTCGGCAACCCGCAGATCGAGGGCCTCGTCAAGGAGACCGTCAACCGCAAGCTGGGCGAGTTCCTCGAGGAGAACCCCGGCGACGCGCGCCGGATCGTGCAGAAGGCGATCGACGCCGCCCGCGCGCGCGACGCGGCGCGCAAGGCGCGCGACCTCACCCGCCGCAAGTCGGCGCTCGAGAACTCGACGCTCCCGGGCAAGCTCGCCGACTGCACGGTGAAGGACCCGGCGCTCGCCGAGCTGTTCATCGTCGAGGGTGACTCCGCAGGCGGCTCCGCGAAGCAGGGCCGCGAGCGCTCCACGCAGGCCGTGCTCCCGCTGCGCGGCAAGATCATCAACGTCGAGAAGGCGCGCATCGACAAGGTGCTCTCGAACGCCGAGATCCAGGCGCTGATCACGGCGATCGGCACCGGCGTCCACGACGAGTTCAACATCGAGGACGCGCGCTACCACAAGATCTGCCTGATGACGGACGCCGACGTCGACGGCGCCCACATCCGCACCCTCGTCCTCACGTTCCTCTACCGGCAGATGCCGGAGCTGATCGAGGCCGGCTACGTCTACATCGCCAAGCCGCCGCTCTACAAGCTCAAGATCGGCAACCGCGAGATGTACATCGAGAAGGAGTCCGAGCTCGAGGAGTACCTGCTCCGCGACCGCTGGGACGACTTCGAGATCACCGACGCCGAGGGCAACAAGCAGAAGCTCACGCAGGCCCGGTGGCAGCGGTTCGGCCGCAAGCTCAAGGAGTACGAGGGCTGGATGGACACGCTGCGCGCCGACCACGGTCACGAGGTCCTCGCGTTCCTCGCCGAGTCGCAGATCCTCGACTCCGGCGCCACGTCGCTCGCCGACGTGCGCAAGGTGATCGAGGCGGAGGATCCCGAGGAGGAGCCCTTCGAGACCCAGCTCGTGAGCGGCACCGAGAGCGAGATCAACGTCAAGGCCACGCACCGGCGCAGCGGCCTCGCCCGCTTCTTCACGCTCAGCGACGCGCTGTTCTCATCGCAGGACTACCGCCGCCTGGTGGACGTCCACGCGGAGCTGCGCAAGCAGGCCGGCCGGCCGCCGTTCACGGTCACGCTCAAGTCGAAGAGCCAGGTGGCCGACTCGTTCTCGGCCCTGCGCGACGCCGTCCTCAACCTCGCCAAGGAGGGCGTCACGCTGTCGCGCTTCAAGGGCCTGGGCGAGATGAACGCGGAGCAGCTTCGCGAGACCACGATGGACCCGGCGACGCGCACGCTGCAGAAGGTGACGATCGAGGACGCGGCCGCCGCCGAGCGCGTGTTCACCGAGCTCATGGGCGACAAGGTCGAACCCCGCAAGCGGTTCATCGAGAAGCACGCGCAAGAGGTGCGCTTCCTTGATGTCTGATCGCCGGCGGGACGAGCTGACCGAGGGGGTGACGCGCTGATGGAGGCCTCGGGCAACCTCGAGGCCCTCACGGGCCGCATCGAGGAGCGCGAGCTCACGCAGGAGATGCGGAGCTCGTACCTCGATTACGCGATGAGCGTGATCGTGGGCCGCGCGCTCCCGGACGTGCGCGACGGCCTCAAGCCGGTGCATCGCCGCGTGCTCTACGCGATGCACGACCTGGGCCTGCAGCCGAACCGCGCCTACCGCAAGTGCGCGTTCATCGTCGGCGAGGTGATGGGCAAGTACCACCCGCACGGCGACACCGCGATCTACGACACGCTCGTCCGCCTCGCCCAGGACTTCGCCCTCCGCTACCCGCTCGTCGACGGGCAGGGCAACTTCGGCTCGATCGACGACGACCCGCCGGCGGCGATGCGTTACACGGAGGCCCGCCTCGACCGGCTGGCGACCGAGATGCTCCGCGACATCGAGGCGGAGACCGTCGAGTTCGGCCCGAACTACGACGAGTCGACCTCGGAGCCGCTGGTGCTGCCGTCGCGGTTCCCCAACCTGCTCGTCAACGGCGCGACCGGCATCGCGGTCGGCATGGCGACCAACATCCCCCCGCACAACCTCCGGGAGGTGATCCGGGCGACGAAGGCCTACATCGCCAACCCGGACATCGACCTGAAGGGGCTGATGGAGCACATCAAGGGCCCCGACTTCCCGGGCGGCGGCCTGATGAACGTCAAGGGCATCGAGGAGGCCTACCGCTCAGGCCGCGGCTCGATCAAGGTCCGCGCCCGGGCGCACGTCGAGCCGCTGCGCGGCGGCAAGGAGGCGATCATCGTCTCCGAGCTGCCCTACATGGTCAAGAAGGGCGGCGACGGCGGCCTGATCCAGAAGATCGCCGACCTCGTCCGCGAGAAGAAGATCACCGGGATCTCGGACCTGCGCGACGAGTCGGACCGCACGGGGATGCGGCTGGTCATCGAGCTCAAGCGCGGTGGCGACCCGCCGAAGGTGGTGCTCAACCAGCTCTTCAAGCACACCCAGATGCAGACCTCGTTCGGGGTCAACATGGTCGCCCTCGTCGACGGGGTGCCGAAGACGCTCTCGCTCAAGGAGCTCATCCAGCACTACGTCAACCACCAGCGCGAGGTCGTCACCCGCCGCACCCAGTTCGAGCTGCGCCGCGCCGAGGCCCGCGCCCACGTGCTGGAGGGCCTGCTCGTCGCGCTCGACAACCTCGACGAGGTCATCGAGCTGATCCGCGGCTCGGCCGACCCCGAGAGCGCGCGGAACGGCCTCATGGAGCGCTTCGGCCTCACCGAGGTCCAGGCGCAGGCGATCCTCGACATGCGCCTGCAGCGCCTCACCGCGCTCGAGTCCGACAAGGTCCGCGCGGAGCACAAGGAGCTCATGGAGAAGATCGCCGAGCTGCGCGCGATCCTCGGCGACCCGGCCCGCGTGGACGCCCTGATCGTCGACGAGCTCACCGAGATCGAGGAGCGCTACGGCGACGAGCGCCGGACTGAGATCGGCCACTTCGAGGGCGACCTCGACCTCGAGGACGTGATCGCCGACCAGCAGATGGTGATCTCGATCACGCACTCGGGCTACGCGAAGCGCCTCCCGCTCGCCACCTACCGCCAGCAGCGCCGCGGCGGCGTGGGCGTGATGGGGATGAACCTCAAGGAAGACGACTACATCGAGCACCTCCACATCTGCTCGACGCACGACTTCCTGCTGTTCTTCACGAACTTCGGCAAGGTCTACCGGCTCAAGGTCTACGAGCTGCCGGAGGGCTCGCGCACCTCGCGCGGCCAGGCGCTCGTCAACGTCCTGCCGCTGCGCGACGGCGAGAAGGTCATGGCGGTCATCCCGACCCGCGACTTCTCCGAGGGCAAGTACCTCGTCTTCGCCACCGCGCGCGGCCTCGTCAAGAAGACCGAGTTCCGGGCCTACAACACCCCGATCCGCGCCGACGGGATCATCGCCATCAAGATCCGCGAGGGCGACGAGCTCGTCCAGGTGCGCCTCACCTCGGGCGACGACGACATTCTCATGGTCTCGAAATCCGGTCACGCCGCGCGCTTCAGCGAGAAGACCGTCCGCCCGATGGGCCGCGACACCTCCGGCGTCAAGGGCATGAACGTCTCCGGCAAGGTCGACGGCGAGGAGAACCGCGTGATCGCGATGGACGTCGCGCGCGACGAGACCGAGCTCTTCGTCGTCACCGAGAACGGCTACGGCAAGCGCACCGCCGTCTCCGAGTACCCGCGCAAGGGCCGCGGCACCAAGGGCGTGCTCACCGCGAAGCTCACCGCACGCAAGGGCGGCCTCGCCGGCGCGCTCATCGTGCGCGCGCACCAGGACCTGCTGTTCATCTCGCAGAACGGCATGGTCCAGCGCACGAACGCCGGTGGGATCTCGAAGCTCGGCCGCGCGACCCAGGGCGTCAAGGTGATGAACGTCCGCGAGGACGACCGGGTGAGCGCGGTGGCGCTCGTCGTCGAGTCCTCGAGCGGCGACTCGGGTCAGGCGAACGTCACGGCCGACACCCTCGAGGACGCGGCCGCCGACGGCGCCGGGCCCGAGGCCGACGGCGCGGCCGCCGAGGAGTAGCCCGAGGGGCCGGCGACGACGCCGACTGGCGCGTCTGGTTCAATGGGGCCACCGGAGAAAGGAGGTGGTCCTAATTCCAATGCTTAGCGGGACTCCGGAGGTGGCGGAACACTAGGTCGGAAGGTGCGCGCCGCCTGGTGGAATCCAGACCGTGCGCCGGCGTTCGCTGAGGCGGGAAGTAGTCCCACCCGCCGGCAATCACCGATCGCTTGGAAAGACGCATACCTGCGCGAGGGGCCGCCGGTCGGGGCGGCCCTTCGTGTGCCAGCGGGCCGTGCGCTCGCCGGGCCCGCCGCTCAGGCCGCGAACAGGTACTGCTCCCACGCCGGCGGGACGCGCGGGGCGGCGATCCGGATGAAGACGTGAGGGCCCGGGGGCTTGGGCACGGAGCGCAGCGGCATCTGGGCCTCCTCGGGCAGGCGGTTTCCCTTGCGCCGGTTGCAGGGGGCGCAGGCGGCGACGATGTTGTCCCACACGGACTGCCCCCCGCGGCTGCGGGGAACGACGTGGTCCACGGTGAGGCCGGTCGACTCGCGCCCGCAGTACTGGCAGGTGTAGGAGTCGCGGGCGAGCACCGCCTTGCGCGTGATCTTCCGCCGGTGAACGTCGCGCGGCACGCGCACGTACCGCACGAGCCGGATCACGCAGGGGCGCCGCATCCGCATCCGCTCCGAGCGCAGCACGCCGTCGGTGCTCTCCAGCACCTCGGCGCGCTCCTTGAGCACGAGCACGGTCGCGCGCCTCACCGTGCACACGTTGATCGGCTCGTAGCTTGCGTTCAGGACGAGGACGCGCGAGCCGGACGAGTGCTGGCGGCCGCCGTGGATCCGCCCCGCCAGCGAAACCACGTTGGCTGGGTGTACGCCTGCGTCTGCGGCGTGCGCGCCCATGGCCCTGCCGATTCTAAATGCCGCGGCCGCGGTTGAAAACCGCCCTCACGGGCGGACCACACAACGGGTCTCAGGGGATGCCGCTGCCGGTGATCGGGTAGCTGCCCAGCACCCGGACCTCCTCCGCCTTGCCGCGCAGCGCCTCGAGCGCGGCCGCGAGGGGCGGATCATCGACGCGCCCCTCCGCGTCGATGAAGAACAGGTAGCGGCCGAGCCCGCGCCGCAGCGGCCGCGACTCGATCCGCGTCAGGTTGATCGCGCGGCTCGAGAACTCGGTGAGCGCGTCCACCAGGGCTCCCGGATGGTCCGCGCCGAGCTCGGAGAAGAAGAACGTGGTCCGCCACGGGCCACCGCCGGCCGGCCGGGTTCCCTCCGGCGCGATCCAGACGAAGCGCGTGACGTTGCCGGGCTCGTCCTCGACGTTCTCGCGCAGGATCACGCCCCCGTAGATCTCGGCCGCGGCCGCCGTGCCGAGCGCAGCCCGCGAACCCCCGGCCTCCACCACCTCCCGGACCGCCTCGGCCGTGCTCGCGGCGGCCCGCACGGATGCCTGCGGAAGCTCGGAGCGCAGAAAGCGCGCGCACTGCGCGAGCGGCTGCGGGTGGCTCAGGACGACCTCGATCTGGCCGAGCTCGAGCCTCCGGGCGGCGATCAGCGCGTGGTGGACCGGGTGGTCGTGCTCGCCGACGATCGCCACCCCGCGCACGTCGAAGGCGAGCGCGTCGAGCGTCGCGCGGACGGTCCCCTCGATCGAGTTGTCGAACGGCACCAAGGCGCGCTCGGCCTGGCCCTCGGCGACGGCGCGCAGCGCGTCGTACACGGTGGGCTGCGGAAGCGGCTCGTACGCCTGCCCGTTCACGGCGGCGCGCAGCGCGTCGTCTGAGAAGGTGCCCGCGGGTCCGAGGAAAGCAATCCGGGTCGCCATGCCGCGGGCGAACCTACAAGAACGAGCGAGCTACTCGAACAAGACGGGGTAGGAAGCCCGGTTGTTCTCGGAGATCTCCTCGCCGGGAACCGGCTGCACGACGACGGTGAGCACGAGCTCCTGGCCCTTGGGGATGTCGCCCTCGATGGCGAGCGTGGCGGAGCGCGACTCCCCGGGCGGAATGCGCCCGATGGTCGCGTCGCCCTGCAGGAGGACGCCGCCCCCGGCGAGCTCGTAGGAGACGATCACGTCGCGCTCCTGCGTGTCCCCGCCGTTCAGGACGCTCACCTCGAGCTCGGGGCCCTGGGCGCGCACGTTGTTGGTCGAGTCGGGGCTGAGCTCCACGTTGCCGGGCCGCATGACGGTGCTGACGATCTCGGTGCCGTGGACGCCCTCGCCGGCGGCCCCGGTCACGCCGGCGATGTGCGCCATCGCGGCGCCGACCGCGAGCCGGTCGAGCCAGTTGGTCGGGTCGGTGAGGAAGACGCTCTGCGCGACGTCGCCGTCGATCTCCTCCTCCTCGAGCACCTTGAGCATCTCGTCGCGCGCGCGGCGGTACAGCACGTCGCTTGCGAGCAGGACCCGCATGCCCTCGACGATCCCGTCGATCGCCTCACCGCGCCCGGTCCGCCCGAGCGCGTTGGGGATCTGCCTCGAGAGCGAGCGCATCGCCTCAGCGCGCAGCTCGTAGGCGAGGACGAGGTCGCTCTGCGCCCCGGCGAGCTGGTCGGGCCGGTCGAGCCCCCGCGCGCGCCGCAGCAGGTCGTCCGCGGCGCCCCGGTAGGAGGCGATCTGCGCCTGCAGCGCGTTCCCTGAGAGGTCGCCGGGGTCGCGCAACAGGCCGAAGAAGTCCTGGGAGAGCTGGTTGGTGTTGGAGACGAGCGCGGAGAGGTCGCGCAGGTAGTCGTCGAAGGCGCGCTCCTTGCGCGCGTTGAGGCAGCCGCGCACGGCGAGCAGCAGGAGGATGAGGATCAGCACGCCGATCCCGAGCGCGATCAGCCGCCGGACGACGATCTCACGGGACGCGCCGCGCGGGCGCCGAGGGCGCCGCGACCGGCGTGGCCGCCGGGTTGTTCGCTGGCGCCGGGAAGGCGCGGGATCGTCAGCTTCGAAGAATTCCACGGTCGACCGGAGGCCCGAACGCTATCGCCCATCGCTCCAGGTGGGCCCTCACCGGGGGACGTGTACCCCGGTGGACGGGAGTATGACCCCCGGGCCGGTCGCTTCCGCGCACGGGCAGGAACGCGGCGCCCGCCGCCGAACGCCTCAGGTTGGAGTGGCCGCGGACGTCGTCATGGACCGTTTCCAGATCCTCGAGCGCCTCGGCTCGGGCGGAATGGGGGTCGTCTACCGCGCTTTGGACGAGCGCCTGCAGCGCGAGGTCGCGGTCAAGGAGATCCACCACGCGGGGTCCGAGCGCGTGCTGCGCGAGGCCCAGGCGGCGGCGCGCCTCAACCACCCGGCGATCGCGACGCTGTACGAGCTCGGCGAGCGCGACGGGCACGCGGTGCTCGTCACCGAGCTCGTCCGGGGGCAGACCCTGGACGAGCTCGCCCGCGCAGGCGCGCTCACCGACCGCGACGTGGCCGAGGTCGGGGCGGACCTCTGCGACGCGCTCGCGCACGCGCACGAGCGCGGCGTCATCCACCGCGACATCAAGCCGCAGAACGTGATGGTGCGCCCGCCCGACCAGGCGGGCCGCCGCGCGAAGCTCATGGACTTCGGGATCGCCGCGATCGCCGGAGCCCCGACGCTGACCGCGACGGGCGAGGTCGTCGGCACGCTCGCCTACATGGCTCCCGAGCAGGCCGAGGGGGAGGAGGTGGGCCCCGAGGCGGACGTCTATTCCCTTGCGCTCACGCTGTACGAGGCGTGGGCGGGCACCAACCCCGTCGCCGGCCGCACCCCGGCGCAGACCGCGCGCAGGATCGGCCGCGAGATCCCCTCGCTCGCCCGCGAGCGCGACGACCTCCCCGCCGAGCTCGTGGACGCGATCGACGCATGCCTGGTGCCGGAGCCCCACCTGCGCCCGACCCCCGACGAGTTGGGCGAGGCCCTGCAGCGGGTGGCGCCGGAGCTGGACGACGAGTACGCGCTCCCGGGCGCGGAGACCGAGGGCGCCGAGCGCGAGTGGAACTGGC
>PKER01000112.1 GCA_002919115.1 bacterium | reverse complement strand
TCCGAGCGCCTCGGTGAGCTTGCCGGGCCCCGAGCAGAGCTCGTTCAGGTCCTCGCGCCCGCGGCGCTCGCGCATCCGCTCGATGCCCCAGCGCGGCTCGAGCGCCCGGATGAGGACCGCCGCCGCCTCCCCCTCGGGCTCGGCGACCGCGTTCAGCAGGCTGTGGATCCCGTAGGAGAGGTAGACGTAGGCGCGCCCCGGCGGGCCGAAGAGCGGCTCGGTCCGCGGCGTGAGGCCCACGTACGCGTGGCAGGCGGGCTCGGAGGCGTGGTAGCTCTCGGTCTCGACGATCACGCCGCCCACGCCGTCGACCAGCAGCGCGCAGCCGATCAGGTCGCGCGCCACGTCGTGGACGGAGCGCGCGTAGAACTCCTCGGGCAAAAGGTCGCCGACCGTGGGCGCGTCCGCTGCGGACCCCGCGCTCACCCGAGCTCTGCGAGCACCGCGCGCGCGGCCTCGAGCTGCTCGCGCACGCGCGCGGACGACGTCCCGCCGGGCGAGCGCTTGGACTCGAGCCACTCGCCCGCGCGCAGCACCTCGTAGTACTCGTCGTCCAGGAGCTCGGACTCGGCGCGGATCTCGTCGGGACTCAGCTCCGACAGCCTGCGGCCGCTGGCGAGCGCCTTGCGCACGAGGCTGCCGACGACCCCGTGGGCCTCGCGGAACGGCATGCCCTTGCGCACGAGGAGGTCGGCGACGTCGGTCGCCGCCGGGAACTCGTCGGCCGCCGCGGCCGCGAGCCGCTCGCGGTTGAACGTGATGCCCTCGAGCATCCGGTTCGCGGCGGCGAGGCACGTCTCGAGCGTGTCGACCGCGTCGAACAGGGCCTCCTTGTCCTCCTGCAGGTCCTTGGAGTACGCGAGCGGCAGCGCGTGCAGGACGCCCAGGAGCGTGTTCAGCGACGCGACGACGCGCGGGGCCTTCGCGCGCAGGAGCTCGGCCGCGTCCGGGTTCTTCTTCTGGGGCATGATGCTCGACCCCGAGGAGAAGTCATCCGCGGGCTCGCAGAAGCCGAACTCCTGGCTGGACCAGAGCACGAGCTCGCTCCCCAGCCTGGACAGGTGCGTCGCGCAGATCGCCGCCGCCGAGAGGTAGTCGAGCACGGCGTCGCGGTTGGAGACCGCGTCGAGCGAGTTCGGCGACGGCGCCGCGAAGCCCAGCTCGGCGGCCGTCCCCTCGCGGTCGAGCTCCCAGTTGAGCCCCGCCAGGGCGCCCGACCCGAGCGGCATCTCGGCGGCCGCCGCGTCGCGCGCCGCGGCCAGCCTGCGGGCGTCGCGCCGCAGCATCCAGAAGTAGGCGAGCAGGTGGTGGCCCAGGTACACCGGCTGGGCGCGCTGCAGGTGCGTGTAGCCGGGCAGCGGCCAGTCCGCGTGGCGCTCGGCCAGATCCAGCAGCGTGCCCATCAGCTCGCGGACGAGCCCGAGCGCGCGCTCGGCGGCCTCGCGCACGAACAGCGCGACGTCGGTCGCGACCTGGTCGTTGCGCGAGCGGGCCGTGTGCAGCTTCCCGCCGAGCGGGCCGATGATCTCGGTCAGCCGGCGCTCGACCGCCATGTGGATGTCCTCGTCGTCCTCGCGGAACGGGAACTCGCCGCGCTCCAGCTCACCGGCGACGGCCTCGAGCCCGCGCTCGAGCTCGGCGAGCTCCTCGTCGGTCAGCACGCCGGCGCGGCGCAGGCCGCGCGCGTGCGCGAGCGAGCCGCGGATGTCCTGCGGCCAGAGGCGCCGGTCGAAGGAGATCGAAGCGTTGATGCGCTGAAACAGCGGGTCCTGCGGCGTGTCGAATCGTCCCATCGGCTACGTCCAGCTCCCCGCGAGCGCCTCGGCGAGCGCCTCGGTCACGCGCGCGACTTGTTCCTCGGTCATGGCCGGGAAGAATGGCAGCGCGAGCGAACGTTCCGCGACCTCCTCGGCGACGGGGAACTCGCCGCTCCGGAACCCGAAGCGCTCGCGGTAGTGGGGCATCAGGTGGATGCACGGCAGGTACGCCTTCGCGGCGACCCCCCGCTCGGCAAGGTCGGCGATCACCGCGTCGCGGTCCGCGTCGCGCGGCAGGCGCACCGGGTAGACGAACCAGCTGCGCCGTTCGCTGCCGCGGTCGGCGCAGGGCAGGACGAGCCCGTCGAGGTCCGCGCCCGGCGCGGCCTGCACGCCGCCCAGCTCGGCGAGCGCCTCGGTGTAGAGCTCGGCCACGCGCGCGCGGCGCGCGAGCAGCTCGTCGGCGCGCTCGACCTGGGCGACGCCGAGCGCGGCCTGCAGCTCGGTCATCCGGTAGTTGAACCCGAGCCGGTCGTGATCGAGCCAGTCCATGTCGAGGGCCCGGCCCTGGTTGCGCTCGCTGCGCACGAGCGCCGCCTCCTCGGCAGAGCGCGGCACGAGCACGCCCCCCTCCCCCGTCGTGAGCTGCTTGTTCGCGTAGAACGCGAAGCAGGCGAGGTTGCCGCGCGCGCCCACGCGCACGCCGTCGGCGTCGACCGCGCCGGGCGCCTGGCAGGCGTCCTCGAGGATCCCCAGGCCGTGGCGCTCCGCGAGCTCGTTGAGCTCGGGCATCGCGGCCGGGTAGCCGAAGATGTGCACGGGGAGCAGCCCCGCGGTCCGCTCGCCGACCGCATCGGCGGCCGCCTGCGGGTCGAGGTTGAGCGTCACCGGGTCGATGTCGGCGAACACGGGCCTCGCGCCCTCGTACAGCAGGCAGTTGGCCGAGGCCACGAAGCTGAACGGGCTGGTGACCACCTCGTCGCCCTCCCCCCAGCCCAGGCGCCGCACCCCCAGGTGCAGGGCCGCGGTGCCGGAGGAGACGGCCACCGCGTCGGCGACCCCGAGCCACCCGGCGAAAGCGCGCTCGAAGCGCTCCTGGACCGGCCCCAGCGAGAGGCGACCGGAGCGCAGGACCTCGAGGACGAGCTCCTCCTCCCGCCTCCCGAGCTCGGGCCGCGCGAGGGGTATCCCGTCCGCGCCGCTCAAGCGCCCGTCTGCAGGGTCTCGCGCTCAGCCGGCTCGCGGTCCGCGGCGCGCGCGCCGGCGCGCGGCTGGAACGCGTACTCGAGCGAGTCGACCAGGGCCTCCCACGAGGCCTCGATGACGTTCTCGGACACCCCGATGGAGCCCCACGTCTCCTGGCCGTCGGAGGAGTCGAGCAGCACGCGCGTGACCGCGCCGGTGCCGTCGTGGGAGTCGAGGATGCGGACCTTGAAGTCCGTGAGCTCGATGTCCGCGAGGTGCGGGTAGTGGTCGGTGATCGCCGCGCGCAGCGCCTTGTCGAGGGCGTTCACGGGACCGTTGCCCTCGGCGGTGCGCACGTAGCGCTGGCCGCCGACCCAGATCTTGATCGTCGCCTCGGTCTCGACCTTCCCGTTGGCGCGCTTCTCGGTGATCACGCGGAAGCTCTCGAGACGGAAGAGCGGCTCGTACGCGCCCGCCTCGCGGCGCAGCAGGAGCTCGAACGAGGCGTCCGCGGCCTCGTAGTGGTAGCCGCGGTGCTCGCGCTCCTTGACGCGCGCGACCGCGCGCTTCGCGGTCTCCTCGTCGAGCTCGATCCCGGCGCGCTCGGCGCGCGAGAGCACCGAGCCCTTGCCGGAGAGCTCGGAGATCAAGACGTCGCGCGAGTTGCCGACGAGCTCGGGGTCGAGGTGCTCGAACGTGCGCGCGTCGGCCTGCACGCCGGCGACGTGCATGCCGCCCTTGTGCGCGAACGCGTGCCGGCCCACGTAGGGCTGGTCCGGGTTGGGCGCGACGTTGAGCAGCTCGGCGACGAAGTGCGACGTCTCGGTGAGGCGCCGCAGCTGCTCCGGCCCCACGACGTCGTAGCCGAGCTTGAGCTGGAGCGCCGGCAGGATCGAGACCAGGTTGGCGTTGCCGCAGCGCTCGCCGTAGCCGTTGATCGTGCCCTGCACGAGGGTCGCGCCCTCGCGGACCGCGGCCAGCGCGTTCGCCACGGCGCACTCGGCGTCGTTGTGGGTGTGGATGCCGACCGCGACCCGGTCCCCGATCTCCGCGACGACGGCCTTCGTGGCCGCCGCGATGTCGTGCGGCAGGGTCGCCCCGTTGGTGTCGCAGAGGGTCACGTTCTCGGCCCCGGCAGCCGCGGCCGTGCGCAGGCACTCGAGCGCGTAGCCCGAGTCGTCCGCCCAGGCGTCGAAGAAGTGCTCGGCGTCGTAGATCACCCGCTTGCCGCGCTCGCGGCAGAAGGCCACCGACTCGGCGATCATCGCGAGGTTCTCGTCGCGGCTCACCTTCGTGACCTTCTCCAGGTGCAGCCCCCAGGTCTTGCCGACCAGGGTCACGACCGGCGCGAACGAGTCGGTGAGGATGCGCAGCGCCGGGTCCTCCTCGGCGGAGACGTCGCGGCGCCGCGTCATGCCGAACGCGCAGATCGCGGCCTGCTCCAGCGGCACGTCGGCGAGCAGCTCGAACAGCTCCTCCTCCTTGGGGTTGGAGCTCGGGAAGCCGGCCTCGATGAACTGCACGCCGAGGCGGTCGAGGGCCTGGACTACGCGGACCTTCTCCGCGGCCGACAGGGACATCCCCGGCCCCTGCATGCCGTCGCGGAGGGTCGTGTCGTAAAGCTGGATCGTGGTCACGGGTTGATGCCTTTCGGGTCTCGAGGGGGTGCGAACTACGTCACTCGCGCGCCGTCGGCAGACGCGCCGGCCACGGGGCCTGGTCAGGCCGCCGTGGCGCTGCTAATTCGCTCGATCGCCTCGAAACCCGGACGCATCAGGAACTGACTTTACTGGGGACCTCCACGACGTCCAGCCACTCGCGGTACTCCTGAGCGCGCCCGTGCAGGGCGTCCTCGAACTTGGCCTGGATCACGCGCGTGACCTCGCCGGGCTCGCCGATCACGTGGTCGTCGACCTCGCGCACCGGCACGAGCTCCGCGGCGGTGCCGCACAGGAACATCTCGTCCGCGAGGTAGAGCTCGGCGCGGGCGATGTCGCGCTCGTGGACCTCGTAGCCCAGGTCCTTCGCGATCTGGATGACCGACTTGCGCGAGATCCCGTCGAGGATCGAGTTCGTGTGCCCGGGCGTCACGAGCACGCCGTCACGCACGATGAAGACGTTCTCGCCCGATCCCTCGCACACGTACCCGTGCTCGTCGAGGAGGATCGCCTCGTCGTAGCCCGCCTTGGCGCTCTCGGTCTTCGCGAGGATCGAGTTCAGGTACTGGCCGGACGCCTTCGCCGCGGGGATCAGGCCCGCGGGCGAGATCCGCCGCCACGAGGACACCTTGACGCGCACGCCGTGGCGCTTGGACTCCTCGCCGAGGTACGCGCCCCACGGCCAAGCCGCGATGATCACGTTGACGGGCGCGCTCTGCGCGTAGAGCCCCATCTCGCCGTAGCCGCGGAACGCGAGCGGGCGGATGTAGCAGCTCTCCAGGTTGTTGCGCCGGATCAGCTCGTGCGTGGCCTGGCGCAGCTCCTCGGTAGAGTACGGGAGCGGCAGGTAGTAGAGCTCCGCCGACTTCGCGAGCCGCTCGAGGTGCTCGGCGTGCCGGAAGATCGCCGGCCCGAGCTCGGTCGCGTAGCAGCGGACGCCCTCGAAGACCCCGGTTCCGTAGTGGAGGCCGTGCGAGAGTACGTGGACCTGGGCGTCGTCCCACGCGACGAACTCGCCATTCATCCAGATCCACTCAGATTTCTCCACGGTCTCCTCCGTTGCGGTTTGCAGGGGCCCGGAAAGTATGACCCACGCTTCAAGGGGAGGCGAGCGAGGGCGGCGGGCCGGCGCGTGAGCTAGCCGAGAGCCCCCAGCACGGCCTCGGTCATCTGCTCGGTGGTCGCCGCGTCGCCCTCGGGGGCGCCCAGGTCGGCCGTCCGCAGGCCCGACTCGAGCGCCGCGTCGACGGCGCGCTCCACCCGGCCGGCCTCCTCGGCGCGGCCGAGCCCGTCGCGCAGGAGCATCGCGACCGAGAGGAACGTCGCGAGCGGGTTGGCGATGCCGCGTCCCGCGATGTCGGGCGCCGAGCCGTGCACGGGTTCGAACAGGCCCGGGCCGTCGCCGCCGAGGCTCGCCGACGGGAGCATCCCCAGCGAGCCGGTCAGCATCGCGGCCTCGTCGGAGAGGATGTCGCCGAACATGTTCTCGGTCACGATCACGTCGAACCGGGTCGGGTTTGCGACGAGCTGCATGGCGGCGTTGTCGACCAGCATGTGGTCGAGCTCGACGTCCGGGTAGTCGGCCGCGACGCGGGAGACCACCTCCCGCCACAGCCGCGAGGTCTCGAGCACGTTCGCCTTGTCGACTGAGGTGACGCGCCCGCGCCGGCGCTGCGCGGACTCGAAGGCGACGCGCGCGATGCGCTCCACCTCCTCGGCGGTGTACACGCACGCGTCCGACGCGGAGTCGTCGGTGCGCGTCTTCTCGCCGAAGTAGATGCCGCCGGTGAGCTCGCGCACCACGACGAGGTCGGTGCCCTCGATGCGGTCGCGGCGCAGCGGGCTCGCGTCGAGCAGCGCCGGGCTCGGGCGCACCGGCCGCAGGTTCGCGTACAGACCGAGGCCCTTGCGCAGGCCGAGCAGGCCCTGCTCCGGGCGCGGCTTGTCCGGGTCGGTCGTGTCCCACTTGGGGCCGCCGACGGCGCCGAGCAGCACGGCGTCGGCGGCGCGGCAGGCGTCCAGGACCTCGTCGGTGAGCGCGGTGCCGTGGGCGTCGATCGCGGCGCCGCCGATGAGGTGCTCCTCGTACTCGAACTCGCCGACCGCGTCGAGCACGCGGCGCGCGGCGCCGACGATCTCGGGGCCGATCCCGTCACCGGGCAGGAGGACGATCTTGGGGGTGTTCATGCGGGTTTCCTCGCGGAGATGTTCAGTCGTACGTATTCCAGGGTCAAAGGCCGCGCCATCTTGCCAAGGACGGCGTCCACGAACGCGTCGCGGAGCCGCTCGGGCAGGCGCGCGAGGTGCTTCGTGAGCCCCACCGAGCGCACGAACTCGCGGGCGTCGGGCGGGGCGTAGCGCTTGTTCTCGAGCCACACCCGCTCGACGTCGAAGCCCGAGCGCTCGAGCCGGCGGCGGGTCTCGTCCACGGAAGCGAAGTTGTAGGAGGCGGGCATGCCGCGCAGGTGAGGGGCGAAGCGCTCGTCGCCCTCCGCGGCCTCGATCGCGCGCTTCCACTCGGCGACGTTGCCCTCGCCGCCGCACTGCGCCTCAAGCCGCCCGCCGGGCCGCAGCCCCGCGAACAGGCGGCCGAACAGCCGCTCGTGATCGAGGATCCAGTGGAACGTCGCGTTCGAGAACACGGCGTCGACGGGCTCCGCCAGCTCGAGCTCGGTGAGGTCGCCGACTCGCAGCTCGATGCGGTCGCCGAGATCGGCGAGGTTCGAGCGCGCGTACTCGACCATCGACTCCGAGGCGTCGACGCCGATCACGCGGCCGCGCGGGACGCGCTCGGCGAGCAGGCGGGTGAGGCGGCCCGACCCGCAGCCCGCGTCGAGCACGGTCTCGTCGCCCGCGAGCCCGAGCCGCCCCATGACCTCGCGGCCCCACGCCTCCTGAGGGTCAGCGACACGGTCGTAGGCGGCCGCGTCCCAGTCGACCGTGCGCTCGCCCACGGGGTCAGCCCGCCAGCGCGGTGGTGACTGGACCCGGGTAGGCGCGGTCGGAGGACTCGTAGGCGTCGATCGCGTCGACCTTCTGCAGCGTGATGCCGATGTCGTCGAGCCCGTTCAGCAGGCGGCGCTTGATCTCGGCGTCGATCTCGAAGCCGGCCTCGCCGCCGTCCCAGGTGACCTTCTGCGACTCGAGCTCGATCCGCGCCGAGCCGGCGGCCGCGATCTGCTTGCAGGTGTCGGCGGGCAGCACGACCGGCAGCAGGCCGATCTTCGTGCAGTTGCCGTAGAAGATGTCCGCGAACGACGGCGCGATGATCGCGTCGAAGCCGAAGTCCTGGAGCGCCCACGGCGCGTGCTCGCGCGAGGAGCCGCAGCCGAAGTTGGGCCCGGTCACGAGGATCGGGTTCGGCTCGAGCTCGATCTCGCCGTCCTGCATCCAGTCGTAGAACAGGAACTGGCCGAAGCCGGTGCGCTCGATCCGCTTCAGGAACTGCTTGGGGATGATCTGGTCGGTGTCGACGTCGGCGCGGTCAAGCACCGACACCTTCCCCTCGATGACGTTGACGGGCTCCATCTTCTAGCTCCAATCACGAATATCGACGAAGTGACCCTCGATGGCCGCCGCGGCCGCCATCTTCGGGCTGACGAGGTGGGTGCGGCCGCCCTTGCCCTGGCGCCCCTCGAAGTTGCGGTTCGAGGTCGAGGCGCAGCGCTCGCCGGGGCTCAGGATGTCCGGGTTCATGCCCAGGCACATCGAGCAGCCCGCGGAGCGCCAGTCGAAGCCGGCGGAGCGGAAGACCTCGTCGAGGCCCTCCTCCTCGGCCTGCTTCTTCACCTGCGCCGAGCCGGGGACGACCATGCCCTTGATGTGCTTGGCGATCTTGTGGCCGTCGAGCATCGCCGCCGCCTCGCGCAGGTCCTGGATGCGCGAGTTGGTGCACGAGCCGATGAAGACGCGGTCGAGCTTGATCGACTGCATCGGCGTGCCCGGCTTCAGGTCCATGTAGCGCAGGGCGCGCTCCTCGGTCTCGCTGCGCGGCTCGGGCACGACGCCGGTGACCTCGACGACCTGGCCGGGGGTCGTCCCCCAGGTGACCATCGGCGAGATCTCGCTCGCGTCGATGTCGACCTCGGTGTCGAAGGTCGCGCCCTCGTCGGTGGGCAGCTGCCGCCAGCGCTCCAGCGCTTTCTCCCAGTCGTCGCCCTTGGGCGCCGCCGGACGGCCCTTCACCCACTCGAAGGTCTTCTCGTCGGGCGCGACCATGCCGGCGCGGCCGCCGCCCTCGATGGTCATGTTGCAGATCGTCATGCGGTTCTCCATCGAGAGCCCGCGGATCGTCTCGCCGGCGTACTCGACCGCGTGGCCGACCATCCCGCCGGTGCCGAGGCGGCCGATCGTCGCCAGGATCAAATCCTTGGCGGTGACGCCGTAGCCCAGCTCGCCCGTGTAGTTGATGCGCATCGTCTTCGGGCGGCGCTGGTTCAGCGTCTGCGTCGCCAGGACGTGCTCGACCTCCGAGGTGCCGATGCCGAAGGCGAGCGCGCCGAAGGCGCCGTGCGTGGAGGTGTGCGAGTCACCGCAGACGATCGTCATCCCCGGCTGCGTGAGGCCCAGCTCGGGGCCGATCACGTGGACGATGCCCTGGCGGTCGGAGCCGATCGAGAACAGCGGGATCCCGAACTCCTCGCAGTTGCGCTCGAGCGCCTCGACCTGCTTGCGGGAGAGCGCGTCGGCGATCAGCCGCGCCGCGGGGGTGCCGTCGGTGGGCACGTTGTGGTCGGCCGTCGCCACGGTCTTGTCGGGGCGACGCACCTTGCGACCCGCGAGGCGCAGGCCCTCGAACGCCTGCGGCGAGGTGACCTCGTGCACGAGGTGGAGGTCGATGTACAGCAGCCCCTCCGCGACCTCGTGCGCCTCCCAGATCTTGTCGAACATCGTCTTTGGCATTGGCGACTCCCTAGCTGCGCCGAAGTCCAGCTGCCACGACGGCGATGAACTCGGCCTGTTCGTCGGTGCGGTTCTCGAAGTGGTGCGGCAGGTCGGCGTCGAACGTGACGCTGTCACCCGCCTTCAGGGTCCGGGCGTTCCCGTCGATGACGAGCGTGACCTCGCCGGCGAGCACGATCGCGGTCTCCCGCGACCCGGGCTCGTGGATCGGCGGGTCGTCGCGCCCGCCGGTGCTGGCGCCCGCGGCCAAGACGTGCCGCGAGACGTCCGCGCGCTGGCCCGGCAGCGGCGGCGTGAGCTCCACGGTGAGGTGGCCGTCGCGCTCGCGCGACCGCCCCTCCCCAGCGCGCACGACGACGACGTGGTGCGTCTCGTCCAGGCGCAGGAGCTGAGACAGCGTGAGGTCCAGCCCGGCGGCGATGCGGCCGGCGACGGCGAGCGTCGGGCTCGTCTCCCCGCGCTCGACCTGCGAGAGCATCGGCGCGGAGACGCCGCTGCGCTCGGCCAGCTCACGCAGCGAGTACCCCATCGACTCGCGCAACGCGCGAACGCGCGCGCCGATTGCCCCGTTTTCGGTCGCGATCGCCATCCTCGGCGCTGTACGTTATCACATACGTTTGTTTACTAGCCCGGACCACCCCAAACCCACCGAAGCCGCAGCGCCAGCCCGAGTGAGGCGGATTTGTTCGATATAGCCGTATAGATCCGCCTCACTTCGGGATGTGAGGCGGATTCGTACGACATAGGCGAACAAATCCGCCTCACTCGGGTCGCCGCGGCGGGCCGGGCC
>PKER01000248.1 GCA_002919115.1 bacterium | reverse complement strand
TGGCGACGGCCGCGCCGACGGCCCCGTGGGCCGAGACGAGGACGATCGTGAGCACGACGTTGACGACGCCCTCGACCACCGCGAGCGCCCCGATCACCCCGACCCGCCCCACGCCGATCAGCGCCTTCTCCGCTGGCAGCGCGGTGAGCGTGACCACCTGGGTCGCGACGAGCAGCACGACGATCGTCGCCGTCGTCGCGACCGCGTCCTCGCCCAGCCACAGGCCCACGATGTCCTCCGAGAACAGCGCGAGCCCGAGCGCGACCGGCATCGTGACCTGCATCGCCACCCGGGTGGTGAGCGCGAGCCGGCGCGCGACCTCCGCTGCCTCGCCGCGCGCCCAGAGCTCCGAGACCATCGGCATGAGCAGGTTCACGAACGGCAGGGCGAGCGCCTGCAGGGCGCTCTGCAGCTTGAGCGCGGCGGCGTAGGGAGCCGCCGCGGCGGCGTTGCGCAGCGCCGCGATCAGCACCGTGTCCATGCGCGCGCCGACGAACACCATCGCGTCGGCGAGCAGCGTGAACGAGCCGAGCCGCCCCAGGCGCCGGCGCGTGGCGGGGTCCGCGAGGCGGGGCCGCAGCGACAGCTCGCGGTCGGTGCGCCGCAATAGCGCCGCGTCGACCACGGCCTCCCCGAGCAGGGCGGCGGCGTAGGCCGCCGCGATCCCCGTGATCCCCGTGCCCGCCTCGACGGCCGCCACCGCGGCGATCGGGAAGCCGCCGGCGAGCACGACCTGCCCCCAGTTGTAGCGGTCGTAGCGCCCGTAGCCGATCAGCGCGGTGCCGTACGCGGTGCCGGCGAAGCGCAGCGGCATGATCGCGCCCAAGAGCAGCATCCCGACCTTGAACTCGTCCTCGTCGCCCGCGGCCGCGAGCCCGTCCAGGAGGAAGGCGCTCGCGGCGGCGAGCCCCAAAGCGGCGACCCCGAGCGCGGCCATGAGCGTGACCGAGGCCCCCATCGTCACGTCCAGGCCCCGGCGGTCCCCCTTCGCGCGCAGCTCCGCGATCAGCTTGGTCACGCCGTTCGCGAAGCCCAGCTCGAGCAGCGAAAACACGGTCGCGAGCGTGAACATCACGCTCCAGGTGCCGAACCCGCCCGCCCCCAGGGTGCGGAACAGATACGGCGTGAGCAGCAGCGTGCTCACCGCGAGCAACGCGCGCGCTCCGTACGAGCTCGCCGCGTTGCGCAGGACGGCGCGGCGCTCGCCGCCGGCCGCTACGCCGGCGTCGTTGCTTCGAGGCACATCGCCTCCGCGGCGTTCTCCCATTCGGGACCGTGCCGCTCGAGCCCCCGCAGGCGCTCGTGCTCGCTCTCCCCGGGTTCACAGCGGACCACCTTCTCGAACCCGGCGTCGAGCAGCTTGCGGGTGAGGTCCTCCTCGTCGTAGATGAAGCGGTGGCCCCACTCGCGCATGAAGTTGTTGAGGATCTGCGCCGCCGTGCGGTTCTCCTTGGCGGTGATCTGGTCGAGCCAGCGCCCGTACTCGTCGCGCTTGATCACGGGGTTGCGGTCCTCGTAGATCGCGATCAGCTTGGGCAACTCGGGCGTGGTGAAGCGCAGCACGCCCCCCGGCCGCAGCACCCGGCGGATCTCCTTCATGAGCGCGAAGCCGACCGCCTCGGGCAGATGCTCGATCACGTGCTCGCCGAACACGTACTTGAAGGTCCCGTCCGGGAACGGCAGCGGGCGGCTCAGGTCGAGGAAGACGTCGCCCGAGACGTAGTCGGTGTTCAGCCAGCCGGGGATGCTCACCGGGCCGGCGCCGATGTGCAGCGCGGGCTCGTCGGTGCTCGCCAGGTAGCGCTCCAGCGTGCGCTTGCGCAAGACGTGGCCCGCGCGGGCGTAGTGCAGCCCGCCGCGGAAGCGAAACCAGGCCCATTCGGCGGTCGGGCTCCCGCGCCGCTTGACCCCCTGGAAGAACCGGCTGCGCCGGAAGCTCTCGAGGACGCCGCTCACCGCAGGGCCTCCGCCAGCCGGGGGTCCCGGCGCAGCTTCCGGTGCTTCCACTGGATGTAGTAGAAGTCGCGCAGGGCGCGCAGGCTGTGCCGGCTCCAGGGCCGGCGGCGGACGACGTGCTGCCATTCGTGGGTCACGCGAGCCTCAGGAACGTACCGAACCTCGAGCCCGGCCGCCCAGACACGCAGGCACCAGTCGACGTCCTCCCCGCCGTACGAGGAGATCGCCTCGTCGTAGCGGCCGATCAGCTTCGGCAGGTCGGCCCGCCACATCTGCGCCGCGCCCATCGCCGCCACCACCGGCCGCTCGGTGGCGAAGTCGAAGTCGTGCATCATGTGCTCGCGGTGCACCCGGGGGTTCGGGTTGAGCTTGGCGTAGGGGCCGCGCCGCGCAAAGGGCAGGAGCAGCGACGGCCAGCGCCGCAGCGAGTGCTGCACCGACCCGTCCGGGTTGAGCAGCTTCGGCGCGACGAGGCCGACCTCGGGACGCTCGTCGAGCACCCCGAGCAGCGTCTCGACCGCGCCGGGCTGGACCTGGGTGTCGGAGTCGAGCATGAACACCGCGCGCCCGCGCACGAGCGGCAGGGCGGCGTTGCGGCCGAAGGGCAGGCCGCGGTTCTCCGACAGGGCGACGACGCGCGCCCAGGGGTGCGCCTCCGCCACCGCCTCGGGCGTGCCGTCGCCGGAGCCGTCGTCGACGACGATCGCCTCGTGCGGCACGCGCACGTGCTCGCGGATCGACTCCAGGCAGCGCAGCACGTGCTCGCGCGCGCGGTAGGAGACGATCACGAGCGAGACCTCGGGACGCTCGGCCTCGGTCACGATCCCGACCCCCTGAACAGGGCGCGCGCGGTGAGCAGGATGATCTTCATGTCCAACCACCAGGACCAGTTCTCGATGTAGTAGTTGTCCCACTCGACGCGGTCCTCGAGCGAGGTCTCGCCGCGCAGGCCGTTGACCTGCGCCCAGCCGGTGATCCCCGCCTTGACCCGGTGCCGGTCGTCGTAGCGGTGGATGGTGCGCTCGAACAGCTCGACGTACGCGCGGCGCTCCGGGCGCGGCCCGACCAGCGACATCTCGCCGCGCAGGACGTTGAAGAGCTGCGGGAGCTCGTCGATCCCGGTGCGGCGCAGAAGCGAGCCGAACGGCGTGCGCCGGTCCTCGGCCGCGGCCTTGATCGCCGCCTCCGCCTCCTCCGCGGCCTCGCCCACCACCGCCTGCGCCCAGGCCGCGTCGGCCTCGCCCCCCTTGTCGGGGCTGCCGCGCATCGTGCGGAACTTGAGCATGTCGAACGACTTGCCGTCGAGCCCGACGCGCTCCTGCCGGAAGAGGATCGGGCGCCCCATCGTGAGCAGCACGCCGAGCGCGGCGAAGATCAGCACGGGCGAGACGAGCACGATCGCGATCGCGGCGACGACCCGGTCGAACGCGTACTTGAGGGTGAACTGCCAGCCGCGCGGGTCGCGCGGGTGCACGGTGACGAGCGGGACGCCGCCGAGGCGCTCGAGCGTCGTCTCGTCGGGCACCGCCTCGAACATCCTGGGCACGAGCGAGACCGAGGCGCCGAGCTCGCGGCAGCGCCGGATCAGGTCGAGCTTCTCCTCGTGCGGGCCGAGCGAGAACGCGATGACCACGTGCCGCGCGCCGAGCTCGTCGATCAGGTCGGCGATCCGGTCGGCGAGCGCCTTGCCCTCCGTGCGGAGGACGGGCAGGCCGGCGGGCTCGTCCACCTCCAGCGGATCGTCGTCGACGAACGCGACCGGGCGCAGGCCGAACTCCGGCCGGTCGAGCAGGCGGCGCGCGACGAAGTGGCCGACCTCGCCGGCGCCGATGATCAGCGTGGGCTCCCCCGCCCCGGCGACGCGCCGGGCGCGGGAGAGGATGATCTGGAAGGCGCCGCGGGCGGCGACCGTGTAGACCGAGGCGAGCAGCCAGAAGCGGGCCGCCTGGCCCGCGATGTCGGCGTCGGGGGCGAACAGCAGGCGCAGGAACGCCACGCCCATCGCCGCGATCGCGGTCGCGCCCAGGATCGTCCGCGCGTCGTCCAGGAACTGCAGCGTGAAGCGCTGCCGGTACTGGCCGGAGGCGGCGAGGCTGAGCAGGGTGAACACGACCGCGAGCGCGTTCCACCACAGCGACGCCGCGGGCGGGCCCGCGAACGAGGCGCTCACGTAAACGGCCGCTACGGCGGCGATCAGAGCGAGGAGGTCGAGCAGCGGCTCCGCCGCCCGCGCGTGGATCGATCTCACGAACGGGAGCGGCGTGCGCTCAGCTTCGGGATCGCGGCCTCGAGGACTTCCTCGATGCGATCGACGTAGGCGAACTCGACCTTCGCGCGCTCGTGCTCGGGGATCTCCTCGATGTCGCTGCGGTTGCGCGCGGGGACGATCACGCGCTTGATGCCGGCGCGCTGCGCGGCCAGCACCTTCTCCTTGAGCCCGCCGACCGGCAGGACCTGGCCGGTGAGCGTGATCTCGCCGGTCATCGCGACGTCTGCCGACACCGGCTCGGAGCGCACCAGCGAGACGAGGGCGGTGGCCATCGTGACCCCCGCCGAGGGGCCGTCCTTGGGGATCGCGCCCGCGGGGACGTGCAGGTGGATGTCGTGCGTGGCGAACCAGTCCTCGGGCAGCTCGGGCGCGAGCTGGGCGACGTTGCGGCGCACCCAAGAGAGCGCGGCCTGCGCCGACTCGCGCATCACGTCGCCGAGCTGGCCGGTGATCATGAGCCGGCCGTTGCCGGGCATCGCGGTCGCCTCGACGAAGAGCACGTCGCCGCCGACGGGCGTGTAGGCGAGGCCGGTCGCCACGCCCGGGTCCTTGGTGCGCCGGCGCGACTCCGCGTAGTAGCGGCGCGGGCCGAGCAGCTCGCGGGCCCGCTTCGCGGAGATCGTCGCCTTGCGCTCGAGCTTGCCCTCGGCGACCTCGCGGGCGATCTTGCGGCACACGGTGCCGATCTGGCGCTCCAGGTTGCGGACGCCGGCCTCGCGGGTGTACTCCTCGGCGATCGCGCGCAGCGCCGCGTCGGAGAACGAGATCTGGCTGCGCTTGAGGCCGTTCTCGGCGATCTGCCGAGGCACGAGGTAGCGCTTCGCGATGTGAAGCTTCTCGTCGAGCGTGTAGCCGGCGAGCTGGATCACCTCCATGCGGTCGCGCAGCGGCCCGGGGATCGTGTCGAGGGTGTTCGCCGTGGCGATGAACATCACCTCGGACAGATCGAACGGCAGGTCGAGGTAGTGGTCGCGGAACGTGTCGTTCTGCGCCGGGTCGAGCACCTCGAGCATCGCGCTCGCCGGGTCGCCGCGGAAGTCCGAGCCCATCTTGTCGATCTCGTCGATCATGAAGACGGGGTTGCGGCTGCCCGCGTCGCGCAGGGCGCGGATGATCGTGCCGGGCATCGCCCCGATGTAGGTGCGCCGGTGGCCGCGGATCTCCGACTCGTCGCGCACGCCGCCGACCGAGATCCGCTCGAACTTGCGCCCGAGCGCGCGGGCGATCGACTTGCCGAGGCTCGTCTTGCCGACTCCCGGCGGCCCCACGAAGCAGAGGATCGGGCCGTGCGAGTCGGGGTTCAGCGAGCGCACCGCGAGGTACTCGAGGATCCGGTCCTTGACCTTCTCGAGGTCGTAGTGGTCGGCGTCGAGGACCTCGCGCGCGTGCTGGATGTCGAGGTTGTCCTCGGTGAGCTTCGCCCACGGGAGCTCGACGAGCCACTCCAGGTAGCTGCGGATCACGCCGTACTCGGCCGCCGCCGGGGGCAGGCGCTCGAGCCGGGCGAGCTCGCGGTCGGCCGCCTTGCGCGCCTCCTCGGGCAGCTCGGCCGCCTCGAGGCGCTCGCGCAGCTCGTTGATCTCCGCCTGCTGCTCGTCGCCCTCGCCCAGCTCCTGCTGGATCGCCTTGAGCTGCTCACGCAAAAAGTACTCGCGCTGGCCCTTGTCGATCTCCGACTGGACCTGCGACTGGATCTTGCTGCCGAGCTGGATCACCTCGAGCTCGCGCGCGAGGATCTCGGCGAGCCGGCGCAGCCGCCGCGTGACGTTCGTCGTCTCGAGCAGCTCCTGCTTCTCGGGGGTCGGGATCCGCAGGGCGCCCGCGATCAGGTGCGAGAGCGCGGAGGGGTCGTCGACGTTCGAGACGGCGAGCTGGAGCTCCTCGGGCAGGTACGGGATCTGGTCGATGATCTGCGTGAACGTGCTCTTCACGCTGTGGACGAGCGCCTCGAGCTCGGCCGAGGGCTCGACCTCGTCGGGGAGCGGCTCGACCCGCGCGACCAGGTACGGCTCCTCGGCCACGAAGTCGCCGAGGCGCACCCGCTCGCTGACCTGGACGAGGATGCGGATCGTGCCGTCGGGGACGCGCAGCATCCGCGCGACCGAGCCCGCGACGCCCACGTCGTAGACGCCGTCGGGGCCCGGGGTCTCGACCTCCGGGTCGCGCGACGCGACGAGGACGAGCTGGCGCTCGCCGGAGAGCACGTCGTTGATCAGCTTCATCGACCGCTCCTGGCCGATCGCGAGCGGCGTGAGCGTGTCGGGGAAAGCGACCACGTCGCGCAGCGGCAGCACCGGTAGCGCCCGCGGCCACTCGTGTTCGCGCACCGCTTGCTCGAGATCGCCGGTGTTCACGACCTCGATCGAGGTTGCGCCAGCCATCAGTCTCCGCTCTCGATCTCGACCTTCGTCGCGACCTGCGCCCGGCGCAGCGGCAGCTCGATCCGCAAGATGCCGTCGTTGTAGGAGGCGCGGGCCTCCTCGGCGACCACGTCGGCGCCGAGCTCGATCACCCGCCGGAACGCGCCGGCCTCGATCTCCATCTGCTGGTACACGCGGCCCTCCGTCTCGGGCACCGCGCGCTCGCCCGCGATGATGAGCTCGCGCCCGGCCACCTCGAGCGAGATGGAGTCGGAGTCCACGCCCGCGAGCTCGGCGACCACGACCGCCCGCGGCGAGCCCTGGTCGCAGTAGTAGACGTCGACGCGCGGAGTGAACCCCGAATGCCCGGGACGATGGACTCGCGCCCAGCCGCCCTCGGCGAAGGGATCCCCCAGCAGCTCGTCCATCTCGCGGAAGATCCGCTCGAAATTGAGCAGCAGATCACGCTGGCGGCTCATCGCAGCAAGCTTAGATAAAGCGCCCCGGCTGACAAGGGCGCTACCGCGGGGGCCGTGACCCGCGATCTCGCGAGCTCGACGTTTCGACGAGTGGTCCCGCGAAACGTCGAAGTCGCGCGCAGCCCGTCACCCCATCCGCGCCGAGCGCCCCGGCGCCGGGTCGAAGCGGCGCGTCGGGCCGAGGTCGAGGTCCTCGGGGAAGCGGGCGCGCGAGTACAAAAAGCCCTGGACGCAGGGGCAGCCGAGCGCGCGCAGCTCCTCGGCCTGCTGCTCTGTCTCGACGCCCTCGGCGACCACCTCGATGCCCAGCTCGCTGGCGAGCGACAGGACGGCGGCGACGATCGCGCGGTCGTCGGCATGGTCGGTGACGCCCTCGATGAAGCTGCGGTCGACCTTGAGCTGGTCGATGCTCACGTCGCGGAGCATCCCGAGCGAGGACGGGCCGCCGCCGAAGTCGTCGAGCGCGATGCGCACGCCCATCGAGCGCATCTCGTCGATCGCGTGGCCGAGCGCCTGCCGGTCCTGGACGAGCGCGGTCTCCTTGATCTCGAGCAAGAGGGCGTCGGCCGCGAGCCCGTTGCGCTCGAGCACCTCGGCGACGATCGGGACGGCGTCCTTGTGGACGAGGTGCTGGAGGGAGACGTTCACGGACACGTACACGTCGTGCCCCGCGCGCCGCCAGCGCGCCGCCTGCTCGCAGGCGCGCTCCAGCACGAACCGGTCGATGCGGGCGAGCAGCCCCGACTGCTCGGCGACCGCCATGAACTCACCGGGCGCGACGATGCCGCGCGCCGGGTGCTCCCAGCGCACGAGCGCCTCACACCCGCGCGTGGCGCCGTCGTCGAGGCCGACGACCGGCTGGTAGTGCACGCGCAGCTCGCCGCGCTCCAGGGCCTCCCGCAGCTCGCCCTCGAGCGCGATCCGCGCGGCGAGCTCGGCGCGCATCTCCTCGCCGAAGACCTCGACGCGCGACCGCCCGTTCTCCTTGGCCCTGTACATGGCGAGGTCCGCCTGCACGAGCAGCTCGTCGGCGCGGTGGTCGCCCTCGGGCCCGAAGGGGGCGATCCCGATCGAGGCGCTCACCTTGCGCTCGCGGCCCGCGATCCGCACGGACGAGTGCCGGCGCGTGGCCTCGAGCAGCTCGGTCGCCACCCGCCGTGCGTCCTCGACGGAGCAGTCGGCGAGCACCACCGCGAACTCGTCCCCGCCCAGCCGGGCGAGCGTGTCCGTCGCGCGCAGCCGGCCGCGCAAGCGGTCGGCGATCCGGCTGAGCAGGGCGTCGCCGGCCGCGTGGCCGAGGGAGTCGTTGATGTCCTTGAAGTGGTCGAGGTCGAGGATCAGCACGGCCCCCGGCCGGCCCGTGCGCCGGCTGAGCGCGACCTCGCGCCGCAGCTCCTCCATGAAGCGCCGCCGGTTGAACAGCCCCGACAGCGGGTCGTGGTTGGCGAGGTGCCACAGGTACTCGTCGTCGCGCTCCGCGCCGGTGACGTCCTGGATCGTGCCCACGAGGCGGGCGCCGGGCGCGTCGCGGGGCCCGATCGGCGCCCCGCGGACGAGCAGCGTCCGCGACTCCCCGCCGGGCAGGGTGACCCGGTAGCGGTGGACGAACGAGGACCAGCGGTCGGCGGCCGACTCGAGCGCGTTCAAGAAGCGCGCGAGCTCGTCCGGCCCCAGCACGCGGTGCAGCGTGGCGTTCGCGTCGGTCTCGCCGGGGACCACGACGGCCCCGTGGAGCGCGTACACGCCGGCCGACCAGAGCATCCTGCCCGCGGCGACGTCGTACTCCCAGGCCCCGTGATCGTCCTGACCGTGTCGGCCCTTCCGTGACATCGGCGCCCGACCAATGATCGCAGCAGCGCGCAGCGGCCGGGTGGCGCCCCCGAAAGAGGGGGCCGGGCGGACCCTCCCGCCCGGCTCCCGGACCGCCCGGTTCCCTACGCCGTGCGCACGAGGAGCGCGGGCTGGCGCGGGGGCTGCAGGCCCTCCGGGCTGTAGGGCCGGAAGGTCGAACAGGGCGAGTCCAGGTCCAGCGCGCAGAGCTGCTTGCGGTGGAAGAAGCAGTCGGCGCAGGTCGGCTTCCCGCGCCGGCCGCGCTCCGTGACGCGCTTCGTAAGTCCCAGTGCCTGGATGAACGCCTCCTGGCGATCGTCTCGCCTGCTCACTCTGTTCCTCTAGCCCTCCGGTTTTTCTCGACTCAGGACCTGCGGCGCCGGACTATGGCATCCCCGCGGGCCCGCGGCGAGGCGCGTTCTCGCAAATCGCTGAAAAAAACTTCGGCGGGCCGGACGGGCGGTCCGCGGACACCCCCCAACCGTCTTAGGGCACCCTAACTCGGGCCCGGGGCAGCGCTACAATCGTCACGATGGCTAGCGATCGAACCGCGCGACTGAGCGCGTCTCCCCCGCTGTTCCGTAGCCGTTTCCTGGACTTCTTCTCCCGGGTTCACCCGGTCGTCCCGGCCCTGATCTACGGACCGGTGATCGTCGCCCTGATCGTGCTGGGCGTGAACCGCGGCTTGGGCCCGGTCGAGACGCCGCTGCTCGTGGTGGCAGGGCTCGCGTTCTGGACGCTGGCCGAGTACTGGCTGCACCGCAAGCTGTTCCACTGGGAGCCCGACCACCCGATCGGCTCGCGGCTGCACTTCATCATCCACGGCGTCCATCACGACCACCCGAACGACAAGCTGCGGCTCGTGATGCCGCCGGCGGCGAGCATCCCGCTCGCGCTGCTGTTCTTCGGCGCCTTCTACCTGGTGCTCGGCGCGCCGACCGTGTACGCGTTCTTCGCCGGCTTCCTGCTCGGCTACCTCGGGTACGACTACACCCACTACTACCTGCACCACTTCGTCCCGAAGTCGAAGCTGGGTAAGAAGCTGCGCGAGCATCACATGCGCCATCACTTCCAGGACCACCGTTACGGGTTCGGCGTGTCCTCGCCGGTCTGGGACCACGTGTTCCACACCGTGCCCCGGAGCCGGCGCGCGCAGCGCGAGCAGCGCTCCTGAAGGTCCAAAACAGGGCGTAATCCCCACCTTTGGGGGGTACCTATCCCGGGTGAGAATCGGCCATGTGCCGATTCTCAACGGTTACAGTGTGTGTGAGGACGGTAGAGAGGAGCTGCCGTCCCCATCCCCCCCGACACTTCGAAAGGACCGACCATGCCTTCCAACGCTGTGGCTGAAGCTGCCGAACTGTTGCGTGCGCGCATCCGCGAGCTCGACGAGGAGCGCGCCAAGCTCGAGCGCGCACTCGCGAGCCTGACCGACGGGCGCGAGGGCCGGCGAGGGCCCGGGCGGCCGCGCGGGAGCGGCGCG
>PKER01000188.1 GCA_002919115.1 bacterium | reverse complement strand
GTACCGGGCGCTGCTCGCGCACGCGCTCTCGGTCAGCCGCCCGGTCGGGATCGACGGGACCCAGGGCGTGATCGAGATCGGCTTCCCGCCCGGCGCGTCGTTCAACAAGCGCAAGGCGGAGAGCCCCGACGCGCGCGAGCGCATCACGGCGGCCGTGCGGGCGGTCGTGGGCGCGCCGCTCAAGCCCGTGTGCACGATCGTCGAGGACGAGGAGATCGCGCCCGCGGCTCCCGAGCAGGCGAGGCCGATGGACGAGGAGGAGATCATCGCGCGGCTCAAGGCGGAGTTCGACGCGGAGGAGATCCTCGACGAAGACCCTGAGCAGAACGAGGAGGAAGCGTGAGCAGACCCCGAGGTGGGCCCGGCGGGTTCGACCTGAACTCGATGATGAAGCAGCTCCAGAAGGTCCAGGCCGACATGGTCGAGGCCCAGGAGAAGCTCAAGGACGAGGTCGTCGACGCGAGCGCCGGCGGCGGCATGGTGAAGGTGAAGATGAGCGGCGACCTGCGCCTGCTCGAGCTGCAGATCGACCCCGAGGCGATCGACCCGGAGGACCCGGAGCTCCTGCAGGACATGGTCGTGGCGGCCGTCAACGAGGGCCTGCGCGCGGCGCAGGAGCTCGCCTCGCAGCGGCTCGGCGGCGTCGCTGGCGGCCTGGGCGGCGGGCTCGGCGGGCTCGGCCTGCCGGGGATGTAGCGAGGGCTTGTACGCGCAGCCAGTCCAGCGCCTGATCGCGGAGCTCGCGAAGCTCCCGGGGATCGGCCAGCGAACCGCGCAGCGGCTCGCCTTCCACATCCTGCGCGCCTCCGAGGAGGACGCGCTCGCGCTCGCCGACGCCGTGCGCGACGTCAAGGCGAACGTCGGGCTGTGCGAGGAGTGCTTCAACCTCGCGGAGGGCCCCCGCTGCCGGATCTGCGAGGACGAGCGCCGCGACCGCAGCGTGATCTGCGTCGTCGAGGAGCCCCAGGACGTGATCCCGATCGAGCGCACGCACGAGTACCGCGGGCTCTACCACGTGCTCGGCGGCGCGCTCTCGCCGATCGACGGCGTCGACCCCGAGGACCTGCGGATCGCGGAGCTCGTCCAGCGCGTCGAGCGCGGCGGCGTCAACGAGGTCGTGCTGGCGACCAACCCCACGACGACGGGGGAGGCGACCGCCATCCACATCGCCGAGCTTCTGCGCGACAAGACCACGGTCACCCGCCTCGCGAGCGGGCTGCCGGTGGGCGCCGACCTCGAGCACGCCGACGAGGTGACGCTCGGCCGGGCGCTAGCGGGGCGCCGGGCGGTGAGCGGCTAGCTGCCACTGGCCGTCGCCGGTTCTCCAGCCCGAGGCCGCACGTTCAGCCCTGGTCGTCGCTTTTCGACGACGTGGGCTGAACGTTCCGGTGGGCGGGCGCCGCTCGATCGATTCGCCGGCGACCGGCGACCGGCGACCGGCCGCTTTTGACGCGTGACCGCACGAAAGCCCGGCGAGGATCTATCCTCGGCGACCGTGCCTAACGAGCTAGTAGTGATGAAGTTCGGCGGGACGTCCGTCGCGAGCGCGGATGACATCAAGCGCGCGGCGCGGCGCATCGTCGCCGCCAGGGAGAGCGGGAAGCGCGTGGTCGCCGTCCTGTCCGCGCGCGGCAAGACCACCGACGAGCTCGTGAACATGGCGTACGAGATCTCGGACGCGCCGCACGAGCGTGAGATGGACATGCTGCTGTCCGTCGGCGAGCGCATCTCCTGCGCGCTCTGCGCGATGGCGATCCACGACATGGGCTACAACGCCGTGTCGCTGACCGGTTCGCAGGCGGGCATCGTCACGGACTCGGTCCACACCAAGGCGCGCATCCTCGAGGTCCGCGCCGACCGCATCCGCTCGGCCCTCGACGAGGACAAGATCGTGCTCGTCGCCGGCTTCCAGGGCGTCTCCGGGGACAGCCGCGACGTGACCACGCTCGGCCGCGGCGGCTCGGACACCACGGCGGTCGCGCTCGCCGCCGCGCTCGACGCGAGCGTCTGCGAGATCTACACGGACGTCGAGGGCGTGTTCTCGGCGGACCCGCGGATCTGCCCGAGCGCGCGCAAGCTCGACGTCGTCTCCTTCGAGGAGATGCTCGAGATGTCCGCGTCGGGAGCGGGCGTGCTGCAGCACCGCTCGGTCGAGTACGCGCGGAACCACGGGGTGCGGATCCACTGCCGCAGCTCGTTCGACGATACCCCCGGTACCCTCGTCGTCGCGGAGGACGAATCCATGGAGCAACCGATGGTCACAGCCGTCACCCACACCACCAACGAGGCGCGGGTGACGATCACAGGGGTCGCTGACGAACCCGGGATCGCGGGCCGCATCTTCGGCGCGCTCGCCGACGCGAACGTGAACGTCGACATGATCATCCAGAACGAGCCGGTCGCCGGCGACCGCAAGGCCGACATGTCGTTCACGGTCTCGCGCGACGAGCTGCGCACGGCGACCCAGGTCATCGAGGGCCTCGCGATCGGCGACTCGGTCACCGCGGACGAGAACATCGGCAAGGTCTCCATCGTGGGCGCCGGGATGAAGAGCCACCCCGGCGTCGCGGCCAAGGTCTTCCAGACGCTCGGCGACCTCGGCATCAACATCGAGATGATCTCGACGTCGCCGATCAAGATCTCCTGCGTGATCGCCTCCGACCGCGTCCCCGACGCCGTGCGGGCGCTGCACGAGGCCTTCGACCTCGGCGCCGACGCGGTCAAGACCGAGGATCCCACGGGCGTCCACCGCCCGACGGTGCGCTCATGAGCCGCACCTACCGGGTCGGCGTCCTCGGCGCGACCGGGGCCGTCGGATCGACGATCCTGGAGGTCCTCGAGGAGCGGAACTTCCCCGTCGCCGAGCTCGTGCCGCTCGCGTCCGAGCGCTCGGCCGGCAAGCGCCTGCCGTTCGCCGGCGACGAGGTCGAGGTCAAGGCGCTCTCCGAGGAGTCCATTCAGGGGCTCGACGTCGTGCTCTCCTCGGCGGGCGGCGCCGTGAGCTCGGAGTGGGCGCCGCGCATCGTCGACGCGGGTGCCGTCGTCGTCGACAACACGAGCTACTGGCGCATGCACGACGACGTGCCGCTCGTGGTCGCCGAGGTCAACCCGGACGCGGTCGACTCGCACCGCGGCATCGTCGCCAACCCGAACTGCACGACGATGGTGATGATGGTCGCGCTCGCGCCCATCCACCGCGCGGTCGGCATCGAGCGCATCGTCGTCTCGACCTACCAGGCGGTCTCCGGGACGGGCCAGAAGGCGATCCAGGAGCTGCTCGACCAGACGAAGGCGATCCTCGCCGGCGAGAAGCCCGAGGCGAAGGTCTACCCGCACCAGATCGCCTTCAACATCATGCCCCAGGTGGAGAGCTTCAAGGACGGCGACGACTACACGACCGAGGAGCGCAAGGTGATGGCCGAGACGCGGAAGATCCTCGGCGAGACCGAGGAGTCGCTGCGCATCTCGGCGACCTGCGCGCGGGTGCCGGTGATCGCCGGGCACTCCGAGTCGATCAACATCCAGACGCGCGAGCCGCTCTCGCCGGAGCGCTGCCGGGAGATCCTGGCCGAGGCTCCGAACGTCGTCGTCGCGGACTCGCCGGGCGAGGGGATCTACCCGCTGGCCGCGGACGTGGCCGGGCGCGACGAGGTCGTGGTCGGGCGCGTGCGCCGCGACCCCTCGCACGAGCGCTGCCTCAACCTCTGGGTGGTCGGCGACAACCTGCGCAAGGGCGCGGCCACGAATGCCGTGCAGCTCGCCGAGCTCCTCGCCGAGCGTGACCTCGTGCGCGTGCCGGAGGGCGCGGGCTCGTTCGCCTGAGAGCGAGCCGCTGCCCCTGAGGAATCAAGAAGAGAACGACCGCGTCAGACACGACGCATTCGGGCTCGCCGGCGGTCGGCGTTGACCCGAGGAAAGGAAGGGTCAATGCGAAGCACATACCGCCGCCTTCTGGCCGCGGCCGTCGCCGCGCTCGGGGCGCTGGGGCTCGCCGCCTGTGGCGCCGAGGTCATCGACGCCGACGACTTGGCCTCGAAGATCCGCGACCAGATGTCCGCGCAGGTCGGGGTCGATCCCGAGCAGGTCACGGTCGAGTGCCCGGACGACATCGAGGTCGAGGAGGGCCGCAAGTTCGAGTGTGACCTGACGGCGCCCAACGGCGACCCCGTGATCGTCGAGGTCACGCTCACGAACGACGAGGGCGGCTTCGAGGCCATCGTCCCGCCCGAGCAGTTCGAGGAATCCGGCGCCGCCGAGGGCGCCGAGTAGGCGCCCGGCCCGGTCAGTCGCCCACGTCCTCGGCCGCGTCCGCGAAGCGCTCGGCGAGCGCGCGGAAGAAGTCCGCGCGCGTGACGACCGCGTGCACGCGCCCGTCGGTCGCGATCGGCACGATCAGCACCCGGTGGTGCAGGAAGATCTCGGCGATCTGGGTGTCCGCGTAGTCGTCCGCGACCAGGACGTGGTCGCGGGTCAGGTACTTGTCGATCGGTTGCTCGCGGCACTCCTCGCGGCGCTCGATCTGCTCGTCGATCGAGCGCCTGATCATCGCCGCTGAGCCCATCGTGTCGATCCAGCCGGGGAAGAGTGCGGCGAGGAACTCGCGCTCGCCGAAGATGCCGGCGAACCGGCCGTCCTCCTCGACCGCGGGCAGGGCCGGCAGGCCCGACTCGAGCACGCGCGCGACCGCGGTGCCCACCGGGTCGCTGGCGCGCAGCGGCGTTACCTCCCGGATGATGCTGTTGGCGATCCTGGTGGGCATCTCCTCCTCCTTAGGCGATGTACCTGAGCGCAACATACGCGGTCGCGAGCACGAGGCTCGCGAGGGTGGCGGGGACGCCGACCGCGAGGAAGCGCATGAAGCCGATCGGCCGGCCGGCGCGCTCGGCGAGCCCGGCGGCCGCGACGTTCGCCGCGGCGGCGATGATCGTCGCGTTGCCGCCGAAGCACGCGCCCAGCGCCAGCGCCCACCAGTAGGCGTCGTCCAGGCCGTCTCCCTGCAGCGACTCGACGACCGGGATCATCGCCGTCGTGAACGGGATGTTGTCCACCACCCCGGAGCCGATCCCCGCGATCCAGACGATGCCGAGCAGCTCGGCGACGCGGTCGCCGCCGGTCAGGTCCTGGGTGGCCTGCGCGACCTCGTCGATCGCGCCGGTCTCCTCGAGCGCGCCGACGATCACGAACAGCGCCACGAAGAAGAAGAGGGTCGGCCACTCGATCCCGGCGAGCACGTCCTCGAGGTCGAGGCGCGTGACGAGCAGGGCGACCGCGGCGCCGGTGAGGGCCACGGTCGCGGGCTCGATGTGCAGCGCCTGGTGGGCGAAGAAGGCGAGGATGGTGAGCAGCAGGACGGGGACGCTGCGGCGCAGCTCGTCCCAATCGCGGATCGAGGCGCGTGCGTCGAGCTCGAGGACCGCGTCGCGGTTGCGGTCCTCGATCTGCAGGCGCGAGCGGAAGGCGAAGTAGAGGGCGCCCACGATCACCGCGAGCGTGACCACGACGGCAGGGGCGAGGTTGACGATGAAGCTGTTGAAGCTGAGGCCGGTGGCGCCAGCGATGATGATGTTCGGCGGGTCGCCGATCAGCGTGGCGGTGCCGCCGATGTTCGACGCGATCACCTCGATGATGATCAGCGGGATCGGGTCGATGTCGAGCGCGTCGGCGAGCAGGAAGGTGACGGGGACGACCAGCAGGATCGTCGTCAGGTTGTCCAGGAACGCGGAGAGCAGCGCCGTCGTGCCCGCCATGTAGAGGACGACGAGGAAGGGCTTGCCGCGCGAGAGCTGCCCGGCGCGCACGGCGATGTAGTCGTAGACCCCGGTCTGCTGGGTGATGTAGACCAGGATCATCATCCCCGCGAGCAGGCCGATCGTGTTGAAGTCGATGGCCTCGACGGCGTGCTCCTGGTCGTAGGCCTCGCCCGTGAACAGGACGACGACCGCCGCGCCGAGGAGGGCGACCTTCGTACGGTGGATCTTCTCGCTCGCGATCAGCGCGAGCGCGATCAGGAACGTGGCGACGGCGACTGCCATGGGATCGGCAGGCTAACGCGCCCGGCGGCAGCCTGTGCGTCGCGAGCCCGCGGTGCCGTGGGGCTTCAGCTCTCGGCGAGCGCCTCGACGACGGCGCGCGCGGTGGCCTCGTCGACCTCCGCCTGCTTCGCGTAGAGCGCTACGGCCTCGTCGATGCGCCCGAAGAGCACGAGCTGCTCGATCTCGGGCGAGGGCTTGGGATGTTCGGCGACTTCATTCATGGCGACTGGATAACGGGTTAACCGGGCGCGCAGGTTAGCAACCGGGTGGCGCGTGCCCCGGGCGGCGCTTGCGCGAAGGTCGGGCCGGAGCCCGGCTTGCGGCAGCCGGCGCCGGCTATGCCACGTCCAGCGCGCTCGCGAGCTGCGGGCGGCCGCGGATGTCGAGCTTGCGGTAGGTGTTCGAGAGGTGGACCTCGACGGTCTTCACCGTCACGAAGAGCTGCTGGGCGATCTCGCGGTTCGAGAGGCCCTGGGCGGCGAGCTCGGCGGTGCGGCGCTCGCTCGGCGTGAGCGAGCCGGGGCCGCCGATCGCCGTGCGCCGCACGCGCATCCCGGAGGCGCGCAGCTCGGTGCGCGCCTGCTCGACGAGCGCGTGGGCCCCGCATGACTCGGCGAGGTCCATGCCGATCCGCAGCGGCTCGCGCGAGGCGCCCTTGCGGTTCGCGCGGCGCTGGGCTGCGCCGAGCTCCACGAACGAGCGGGCGCGCTCCAGGCGCGCCTCAGAGCCCTCCAGCACGGCGACCGACTCGGTGAGCAGCTCCTCGGCGTCGTCGGGCTCGGCGAGCGCTTGGAGGCGCAGGGCCGCGCCGATCCCCGAGGGCGCTCCCCAGCGCCGCGCGAGCTCGACGGTCTCGGCGGCGAACGCCCGCGCCTCCTCGCTGCGGTCGGGGAGCATCAGGAGTGCTTCGCTCGCGCGGAAGCGCCAGGGGATGTAGGCGGGGTTGAGCCCGCCGAGTTCCTCGTAGGCGGCGCCCACCTCTCGCGCGAGCTGGAGGGCGCGCTCGGCGTCGCCGAGCAGGCGCAAAAGGCGCGACCAGGCGAGCTTGGTCGTGAGCCAGTGCCAGCGGTTGGGGATGTCCTCCAGGGGCCCGAGCGTGAGCAGCCGCCGCTCGGCCTGCTCCAGCTGGTCCATTTCGATCAGCGCCTCGGCCCAGAGCGCGCTCGACCAAGTGATGGCGGGCGCCGTGCCGTAGGCGGTCCCCGCGCGCACCGCCTCCTCGGCGTCGGCGGCCACCTCCTCGACGTTGCCCGCGCGATCGTGGCACCAGGCCCTGAAGATCCGGTTGGCTACGTAGCCGAGGGCGGAGCCCGTGCGTTCCGACGCCCGCAGCGCGTCGTCGCAGACGGAGATCCCGTGCCCGGGGCGGTCGGCGACGGCGAGCGCGATCGCGGGGATGACCTGCGCGATGCTGCCCTGCGCCTCGTGCAGGAGCCGGCCGCCGGCGAGCGCGCGGCCCACCTCGGCGACCGTCTCGTCGGCGGTGATCTCCAGCGCGCGCATCCTGGCCCCGACCGCCAGGGAGATCTGCGCGCACGCGGCGTAGTCGGCCGGCTCGATCGACGCTGCCCCCTGGATGCGGTCCCGGACCCACCCGAGCCCGGCGCGGCGCATGAGGTCGAGCTCGATCAGCGCGGCCTCGAGGCGGCGGCGCTCGACGTCGTGCTCGGGGCCGAGCTCGCCTAGTACGCGCGAGCCGATGTCGACGGCGCGCCTCGGCTCCTCCATGAACTGCAGCGACCGGATGAGCAGCTCGGCGATCGCGGCGCGCACCCGCGGGTCCTCGGCGCCGTCGAACGCCTCGGTCAGATAACCGATCGCCGCCGGGGCGTCGCGCATCGCCGCGGCGAAGCCGAGGGCGGCGAGGACGCCCGTGCGCTGCTCGGGGGGAGGGGGCTCGGCGAGCGCGCGCCGAAGCAGCGTGACCGCGGCGCCCATGTCGCCGCTCGCGAGCGCGCTGCGCGAGGCGTCGCGGAGCTTCGCGAACGCCGCGGGATCGCCGGCGGGGTGCACGTGGACCAGATGGCCGGCGACGCGCTCGAGCGGGGCGCCGCCCGCTTCCAGGATCTCCGCCGTGCGAGCGTGCAGGCGCGAGCGCTCCAGCGGCCCGATGTCCTCGTAGATCGCGGCGCGGACCACGGGGTGGACGAAGCTCATCGACGCGCCGGGCTTGAGCACGTCGATCCCGACCAGCTGGCGCGCGGCTGCGTCGGCCGCGGCGGCGTCGAGCTCCGCGATCGCGACGGCGGTGGCGAGCGGCCACTCGTCGCCCAGCACCGCGGCGGCCTGAACGAGGCGGCGCGCGTCCGCGCTCGCGTTGCGCATGCGGATCGCGACCGTGCGCGCCACGGCAGGCCCGCCGCTCGCGATGACGTCCGCGGGGTCGTCCTGCGGGTCGCGGGAACGCAGCGTGCGGGCCAGCTCGCTGGGCAGGAGCGGGTTGCCGCCCGTCGCCCGGTGCGAGGCCGCGGCCACCCCGGGCCCGGGGAGCTCGTCGAGCTGGGCTTCGAGGAACGCGGCCGACCCGGCCTCGCTCAAGGGCTGCGGCCGCACGAGCACCGCGGAGGGGTTGGTGCAGAAGGCGTCGAGCAGCGCGTGGTCGGCGCCGGGCTCGCGCGGGCGCAGCGTGCCCAGCACCGCGAGCGGGAGCCCGTCGAGGCGGCGGGCGCAGTAGTCCAGGAACGAGAGCGAGGAGCCGTCGCACCAGTGCAGGTCGTCGACCACGAGCAGCACGGGGCGCTCGTCGGCGATGTTCGCCGCGAGCCAGAAGAGCCCGTGCGAGACCGCGAAGGAGCTGTCGTGCTCTGGGCCCAGGCCGGTCGCCTGGAAGAGCGGGCGCGCCGCCTCCGCCGGCCCGCGCCAGAGCGCAGCGAGCTCCTCATCGGTCGCCGCGGCGAGCACGGGGTCGAAGAGCTGGCGCACGACGCCCCAGGAGAACTCGCGCTCGTGCTCGCCGGCGCGCGCGGTGAGCAGGCGGAAGCCCGAGTCGAGCGCCTCGCCCCGCGCCGCCTCCAAGAGCGCGGTCTTGCCGATCCCGGGCGGGCCCTCGATGACGATCACCGCGCCGTCCCCGCCGGCGGCGCGCTCGAGCGCGGCAGTGACGGTTGCGAGCTCTTCACCGCGCTCGAGGAGCCCACCCGTATGAAGTTGAGGCACGCCGCAAGATTACGGCTCCACGGGGAATCCAGCGAGGTTGCGCTGGCTCCGGGGCACCCCAAGCAAAAAGTTAGGGGTCGGTGTTTGGGGTCGCCCTCGATGTCGAGTCGGTTACTGCGGGCGGATGATCGAAGCGCAAGTCAGGTGCCCCCGACCGAGAAGGAGAGCTTGAGTGGCCTCGAACCCCCCGACCGATGAGCGCGCCCGCGCCGGGCAAACGCTCGTCGACGCGATCACGGGCCAGTCCGCCGTCGTGCTGACGACCGCCGCCCAGACCCGCGGCGAGTACGCGGAGGTCGAGGTGGTGTGGACAGCTGCGGCGGGGCCGAGCTCCGAGCGCTGTTTTGTGAGCCACGAGCTCCGTTTCGAGGTGATCGAGGGCCGGCTTACCGTGCGCCTGGGGGACACGACCAGGGTGTTGCGCGCCGGGGAGGCGGTGACGCTTCCCCCCGGCACGTCGCATCGCATCGAGGTAGAGCAGGGGGCACCCGCCGCGCGCTTTCTGTGGCGAATCCGCCCTGCACTCGACTCCGACGACCTGCTGGCCCGCGCCCTGGGCGCCGAGGAGCGTGCCCAGCGGCCCACGGACGAGCGCGGCGCGAACGCGTAACGCAAGCGATGGACCCCACTCAGGAGGAGCTGGAGATGGAGACGACTACGACCTCGGCGGCCCGGATCGAGGCCCTGCGCGAAGCGATCGATGGGGATGCCTACGGGCCCCGGGACCCGGGCTGGGACGATGCGCGCGGCGCCTGGAACCTCGCCGTGGACCAGCGCCCGGCGGCCGTCGTGCTGCCCGAGGGCGCCGGCGACGTCGCCGCGGCGGTGCGCTGGGCGCGCGACGAAGGCCTGCGGGTGGCCGTGCAGGGCACGGGCCACAACCCGATCCCGTACGGAGACCTCAGCGCTTTGCTGCTCATCAAGACCGGCCGCATGCGCGGCGCCGAGATCGACCCGCAGGAGCGCATCGCGCGCGTCGAGGCCGGCGCCCAGTGGGGCGACGTGGTCCCGCGCGCGGCCGAGCACGGCCTCGCGGCGCTCTCCGGGTCCTCCCACGACGTCGGCGTCGTGGGCTACACGCTGGGCGGCGGCGTGAGCTGGCTCGCGCGCAAGCACGGGCTCTCCGCCGAGAGCGTGCGCGCGATCGAGCTGGTCACGGCCGACGGGCGCCAGGTGCGCGCCACGCAGTTCGAGGAGCCCGAGCTGTTCTGGGCGCTGCGCGGCGGCGGCGGGAACTTCGGCGTGGTGACGTCGTTCGAGCTCGAGCTGCATCCGCTCGGGCCCCAGGTGCTGGCCGGAGTGATGGCCTATCCGTTCGCCGGCGCGCGCGAGCTTCTGGCTCGGTACCGCGCGCACGTCGAGCAGGCGCCGGACGAGCTCGCCTGCTGGGTCGTGATCCGCCGTGCGCCCCCTCTGCCCTTCGTTCCGAGCGAGCTCCACGGCCGCGAGGTCGTGCTCATGGCCGTCTTCTACGCCGGTGATCTCGGCGAAGGCGCACGGGAGGTCGCGGAGCTGCGCGCGGCGCTCGGCGCGCCGGCGGGCGAGCACGTCGCACCTCGCCCCTACACGGCCTGGCAGAAGAACTTCGATCCACTGCTCGCGCCCGGCGCGCGCAACTACTGGAAGTCGCACAACCTCGCCGAGCTGTCCGACGGAGCGATCGACGTCGTCTGCGACTTCGCCGCACGCCTGCCGACCGCGGCGACCGAGATCTTCCTGGGACAGCTCGGCGGCGCGGCGAGCGAGCCCACGCCCGCCTCGTCGGCGGCG